>JAYWCF010000287.1:0-22658 GCA_043780715.1 Methylotenera sp.
ATAAATTTTTAATGTTGCGGCAAATATTTAATTTAATTACTTAAAATATAATAATAAATCATTGAATAATCAAGATTTATTTGATTGTTTGTGCACAAAGTTTAGCAAAATCAACATTTATCAGACATGCTAGAATAACGTTTTTAAATTAATGCCATTTATTCATGACTGTTCGTACACGATTTGCACCCAGCCCAACCGGTTTTTTACATATTGGCGGCGCGCGCACCGCGCTGTTTTCTTGGGCTTACGCCAAAAAAAATGCAGGCCAATTTGTTCTGCGTATTGAAGATACCGATGTAGAGCGCAGCACGCCAGAAGCGGTGCAAGCGATTTTAGATGGCATGCAGTGGTTGGGCTTGGATTACGATGAGGGCCCGTTTTACCAAATGCAGCGCATGGATACCTATAAAAAAGTGCTGCAAACCATGTTAGATGCTGGCACGGCTTATTATTGTTATAGCAGTAAAGAAGAATTAGAAACCTTGCGTGAAAGCCAAATGCAGCAAGGCTTAAAGCCGCGCTACGATGGCAAATGGCGGCCAGAATCAGGCAAAGTTTTGCCTACCATTCCAGCCGATATTGCGCCAACCGTGCGCTTTAAAAATCCGCAAACAGGCGTAGTGGCCTGGGATGATTTGGTGAAAGGCCGGATTGAAATTGCCAATGCTGAATTAGATGATTTGATTATTGCGCGCGCCGATGGCACGCCAACTTACAATTTTTGCGTGGTGGTGGATGACTTTGAGATGGGCATTACGCAAGTGATTCGCGGCGATGACCATGTGAATAATACTCCACGTCAAATCAATATGTTAGTGGCGCTTGGCGCAACCATTCCTCAGTACGCGCACTTATCCATGATTTTAGGTGACGATGGCCAAAAGCTTTCAAAACGCCACGGCGCAGTGAGCGTGATGCAATACCATGAAGACGGCTATTTAAAAGAGGCGGTTTTAAATTATCTGTCACGCCTTGGCTGGAGTCATGGCGATGCGGAAATTTTTAATATGCAGCAATTTTGCGAATGGTTCGATTTAGACCATATTACGCCATCTGCCGCACAATTTAATACCGAAAAATTAAACTGGCTAAACGCGCATTATATTAAAGAAGCCAATATTGATGAGCTTGCTGGCGATATTGCCACGCGACTTTCTCAATTAAATGTAGATGTTACTTTGCAACCAAAATTGCAAGATGTGCTTGGTTTGTATCGCGAACGCACCAATAATTTAAACCTGTTAGCTAGCGAAGTAGCGTACTTTTATGCGCAACCTCAAGCCAATGCAGCCGATGCTGAAAAACATTTAACGCCAGAAATTCTGCCAGTGATTAAAGCTTTAAGTGAAAAACTAGGCGCTATTGAATGGACTGCAGAAGCGATTCATGCCGAAATAAACGCGGTAGTGGCTGAAAATCAGCTTAAGTTTCCAAAAGTGGCTATGCCGCTGCGCGTAATGCTAACTGGCATTGCGCAATCGCCCAGTATTGACCAAGTAATGGCTTTATTGGGGCAACAAGAAACGTTAGCCAGAATTCACAAACATTTAAATTAAAGTGATCAAAAAACCAAGATGTGAATTAATTTGTTTTAATTGAGGATTAATCTACATTTTTTAAATAAATATCGAAAACTTCTATTGAAATGCGAACAAAAAGGCGCAATCATAATCATAGAAGTGGCAGTAATAGCTTAGATTTTTAAGCTACTCCAATTTTATAAAACTACAAGGAGCAAAAACATGAATAACAAAGGACAAATGCTGCAGGATCCATTTTTAAATGCACTGAGAAAAGAGCATGTACAAGTATCTATTTATTTGGTCAACGGTATTAAGTTGCAAGGCCAAGTAGATTCGTTTGATCAATACGTTATCTTGCTAAAAAACACAGTGACACAAATGGTTTACAAGCATGCTATTTCGACTATTGTGCCTGCACGCGCTGTTAGCATGAGCTTACCAGAACAGACTGAAGAATAAAACTTGGCAATTAGACCCTCTGGTTACGGCGAAAATACCCTAGCAAACCCTTCTACGCTTACCACAACACCTAACGGTGCTGTTATTTTGGTCAGTGTGGATTTTGGTGAGCCAGATTATGCCGAAAGTTTGCATGAGTTAAGGCAATTGGTTGTTTCAGCCGGCATGCAAGTGCGTGCCACTGTTGAAGGCAAGCGCAGTACGCCTGATGCGAAACTATTTATTGGTAGCGGCAAAGCCGATGAATTAAAAGTGATGCTGGAATCAAGTGAAACCAGCTTAGTCGCTTTTAATCACGATTTAAGCCCATCGCAACAGCGCAATTTAGAGCGCTTATTGCAAGCTAAAGTGTTAGATAGAACCGGTTTGATTCTGGATATTTTTGCCCAACGCGCGCAAACGCATGAAGGTAAATTACAGGTCGAGCTGGCGCAGTTAGAGCATTTGTCTACCAGACTTGTGCGCGGCTGGACTCACTTAGAGCGCCAAAAAGGTGGTATTGGTGTGCGTGGCGGACCAGGTGAAACTCAGCTTGAGCTAGATCGCCGCATGTTGCGTGTGCGCGTTAAGCAATTGCGCGAAAAGTTAGAGAAATTAAAATCGCAGCGCAATATGCAGCGCCGTGCGCGCAAGCGTTCTAACCAAATGACAGTATCCTTGGTTGGCTACACCAATGCAGGAAAATCCACTTTATTTAATCGCTTAACGCAATCGGGCGTTTACGCGGCAGACCAGCTATTTGCCACGCTAGATACCACTTCACGCAGAATGTATTTAGGCGAAGATTATCATTCTGGCGGCGGTTCAGTAGTGGTTTCTGATACGGTTGGTTTTATTAAGCATTTGCCTACCACCTTAATTGAAGCGTTTGGCGCCACATTAGAAGAAGCATCGCAAGCCGATTTACTATTGCATATAGTGGATGTTGCTAGCACGAATCGCGATGCGCAAATTGCGCAGGTGAATTTGGTTTTACAAGAAATTGGCGCCTCAAAAGTGCCGCAAATATTGGTTTTAAATCAGATTGATAAGCTGGATATGTCAGCCGGCTTGATTCGCGATGAATATGGTAACATTTCAAAAGTCAGCCTTTCGGCGGCGACTGGCGTAGGAATCGACTTTTTAAAATTAGCGCTAACGGAACATCAGCAGCTATTAAGAAGACAAAGCACAGAAGAAAGTGCGTACTTAAGTTAATGCTTTAAGTCTTGTTTTGAAACTTAAAATTTTAGTAATTATTATCAATAATATAAGTAATACAGTGCGGAGCAACACATGATTAAATTTCCTGGTTTTGGCCAACGCAACAATGAAGGTCCACCTGATTTGGACAAGATACTCAGTGATTTAAACCAAAAAATTAATAATCTTTTTGGCAAAAAAGGTACAAATAATAGCCAGCCTTCAAGCAATAAAGAATTTGATGTGCCCGTATTGCCAATATTGGCGGTTATTGCTGCTATTTGGTTAGCAACCGGCTTCTATATTGTCGATCAAGGTTCGCTGGGCGTTGTGCAACGCTTTGGTAAATACACGCAAACCACAGAGCCAGGCCCAAGATGGCACTGGCCCTACCCAATTGAATCGGCCGAAGTAGTGAATATGGAACAAGTGCGCCGCTTAGAAGTGGGCTACAGAAGTAGTGGCGACGGTGCTGGCGGCAAAACAAGGCAACCAAAAGAAGCGCTGATGTTGACTGAAGATGAAAACATCATCGACATGCAAGTGGCAGTGCAATATAAATTAAAAAATGCCAAAGATTATTTGTTTAACAATCGCTCAACCGAGCAATCAGTAATGTCAGCCGCTGAAACTGCGATTAGAGAAATCGTTGGTAAAAGTAAGCTAGATGACTTATTACAAAAAGGTTTGCCAGATACATCAGAACGTATGCAAGCTATTTTGGATAGCTACAAAACCGGCGTATTAATTACCAGCGTGTCACGTCAAAAAGGTGCTGCGCCAGAGCAAGTAAAAGAAGCGTTTGATGATGTAAACCGCGCTAATCAGGATTATCAACGTCAAATTAACGAAGGCCAAGCCTACGCCAATGATGTGATTCCGAAAGCGCGTGGTAATGCATCGCGTTTAGCGGCAGAAGCATCTGGCTACAAACTTAAAGTGGAAAACGAGGCGCGTGGTAATGCCAGCCGCTTTGAACAAATCTTAACGCAATACACTAAAGCGCCTGATGTAACGCGTCAACGCTTGTACCTAGACGCGCAAGAACAAATCATGTCTAGCACCAGCAAAGTAATTGTTGACCAGCCAGGTGGTAATAGTATGTTGTATTTACCATTAGATAAACTAATGGTAACAGGCGCCGCTACACCAAGTACATCGCCAAATGCAACGGCGCCAGCAACGGTTAAGCAATCAGATGCTGAAGCGGATACGGCGCGCGAATTAATGCGCAGCCGCGATAGAGATAGTCGATAGTCAGATTCAAGTCACATATCGTTATTTTTAAAGAATTTAAAAAGAGAATTGAAATGAAAAATATAGGGACTTATTTAGTCGGCTTGTTTGTGTTACTGGTGATTTTAACCATGTCTTTTTTTACGGTTGATCAACGGGAATTTGCGCTGGTTTTTAGATTAGGTGAAATTATCTCGGTTAAAAAAGAGCCTGGTTTGTATTTCAAAGTGCCGCTATTAGACGATTTAAAATTTTTTGATAAGCGCATTGTGACTCTGGATTATGAGCAACCGGCTGAAATTATTACCAGCGAGAACAAAACCATGACAGTGGATTCGTTTGTCAAATGGCGCATTATTGATCCATCAAAATACTATGTATCTGTTAAAGAAGGTGGCGAAAGTGCTGCAGAAGATAGGCTTGCTCAAGTAGTGAATGCTGGTTTGCGCGATGAATTTGGTAAACGTACTGTGCATGATGTGATTTCGGGTGAGCGTCGCGTGATTATGGACAATATGCGCGCACGTGCCGACAAGGAAGCGCGTCAAATTGGCATTCAAGTAGTGGATGTGCGTTTAAAACGGGTGGATTATTCGGAAGATATTAGTAAATCGGTTTACGATCGTATGATTGCAGAACGTAAACGTATTGCTAATCAGTTGCGCTCTGAGGGTGCGGCGGCTTCTGAAAAAATTCGTGCCGATGCTGACAAGCAACGCGAAGTGATTATTGCCGAAGCGTTTGGTAATGCGCAAAAAATGAAGGGTGAGGGCGATGCAACAGCCGCTCAGATTTACTCTAGCGCGTACAGCAAAAATCCAGAATTCTATGCATTTTATCGCAGCCAAGAAGCCTATAAAAACAGCTTCAAAAGCAAATCAGACGTAATGGTGCTTGATCCAAAATCCGATTTCTTTAAATATATGCGTAGTGCAGGCGGCGGCAAATAATCGCTGCATTGTTAACGCAAACTTAACAAATGAATACCACTTTAATTACCGCGCTAGGATTAATGTTGATTTTAGAAGGTGTGATGCCTTTAATCGCACCGCAAGCTTGGCGCAAAACATTTAAGCGTATGGTGGCACTTAAAGATGGTCAGCTACGTTTTGTTGGCTTATTTTCTATTGCAGGTGGCGCTTTATTGTTTTGGATGTCAAAGTAGAACGACTTTTTATTTCGCTTTGAAATTGTCGTAACAGATTAAAATTACATCGCGTAATAAGCGATTAAAGCAAATTAATATCTACAAAACCCTCAAATAGCGATAAAATCTTAGATTGTTGTTTAAACTTGATTTTATCGCTTTCAAAAAGCTTCATTAACACCGAATAAAAACTTAATCATGCGTAATTGGTTGCTCCCAGAATATATTGAAGATGTGTTGCCGGCTGAGGCTGCACGCATTGAATCATTGCGTCGCCAGTTGCTGGATTTATTTAAAGTGCATGGCTACCAATATATTATTCCGCCTACGCTGGAATATTTAGAATCCTTAATTACTGGCACTGGCCATGATTTAGATTTAGCTACTTTTAAAGTGGTTGATCAGCTAACTGGCCGCTTGATGGGTATTCGCGCCGATATGACGCCGCAAGCCGCGCGTGTTGATGCTCATATGCTCAATCATCAAGGCGTATCGCGGCTATGTTACGCAGGCACCGTTTTGCGTACCAAGCCAGATGGCCTTGCGCGTACACGCGAACCGCTGCAATTAGGTGCCGAATTATTTGGCCATGCAGGCATTGAAAGCGATATTGAAATTCACCGCTTAATGATTAAATCATTACAAACCTTAGGTTTAAAAGAGCTGCATATTGATTTTAGCCATGTTGCTATTTTTGAGGCTTTAGTCAAAGCTGGCAATATTTCTGCCAATTTAGAGCAAGATTTATACACCGCACTGCAAAGCAAAGACAAAGCCAGCGTTGCTGTTTTGGCACAACATTTAGATGCGGATATTAAAAAAGCGTTGATGGATTTAACCGATTTAAACGGTGATGTGACTATGTTGCAAAAAGCGGCGCAGCAATTGCCAAAAATTGAGGCTATAACTAAAGCCTTAGCAGATTTAAGCAGTGTTGCGGCGCAATTATGTGATTTAAACGTGCATGTTTCGTTTGATTTAAGTGAGTTGCGCGGTTATCACTACCACAGCGGCATTGTGTTTGCCGCCTATGCAAAAGGCTACACAGGGCCGATTGCTTTAGGTGGTCGCTATGACGAAGTGGGCTTGGTATTTGGTCGCGCGCGCCCAGCAACAGGCTTTAGCTTAGATTTGCGCGGCGCTGTAACGGCATTAGCGCCGGCAACAAGCACTAAGGCAATTTTGGCGCCAGCAAATGATGATAAAGCGCTTTTAGCTGCCATTAAAGAATTACGTGCTCAAGGTCAAATTGTGATTCAAGCATTACCAAACGCTGCCATTAATATGGCCGAACTCAATTGCGATAGGCAATTAATTCAGACTAAGGGTCAGTGGCAAACTCAGTCTGTGTAATCAACAATCTCATTCATTTTTAAGATTAAAAAATAATTAAGTAAAAGCTATGGCGCAAAATACAGTAAAAAACTCGGCTAAAAACGTTGTTGTTATTGGCACGCAATGGGGCGATGAAGGTAAAGGCAAAATTGTCGATTGGCTGACGGATCACGCGCAAGGTGTTGTGCGTTTTCAGGGCGGTCATAACGCAGGCCACACTTTGGTTGTTGGCCAAGGCGATGCGCAGCGCGTGTATAAGCTTAATCTTGTGCCATCAGGCATTGTGCGTGCAGGCGTTAATTGCTATATCGGCAATGGTGTTGTGTTGGATGCTGGGCATTTAATTGGCGAAATCGCGGCGCTGGAAAAAGATGGTTTAGAAGTGAAAAGCCGTTTAAAAGTCAGCCCAGGCTGCCCATTAATTTTAAGCCATCATGTGGCGCTAGATACCGCGCGCGAAGCAAAACGTGCCATTAAAATTGGAACAACTGGCAAGGGCATTGGCCCAACTTATGAAGATAAAGTGGCGCGCCGTGCCTTGCGCGTTTACGATTTATTTTACCCAGAGCGTTTTACCGAAAAATTAAAAGAAGTGATGGATTATC
Organism: Methylotenera sp.; assembly: GCA_043780715.1. Taxonomy (GTDB): domain Bacteria; phylum Pseudomonadota; class Gammaproteobacteria; order Burkholderiales; family Methylophilaceae; genus Methylotenera_A. Next base: position 7,491 of record JAYWCF010000287.1, read on the forward strand.
ACAACTTTGTTTTGACCAATTATTTAGGCTCAAAAGCGGTTGATTTTAATCAGCAATACGATGCCAGCATGGCACACGCTATTGCATTAAAGCCGATGATTTCTGATATTTCAGCTGAATTATATGCGGCCAATGCCAGAGGCGAAAACCTGCTATTTGAAGGCGCGCAGGGTACTTTGTTGGACATTGACCATGGTACTTATCCATATGTCACCTCAAGCAACTGTATCGCTGGCCAAGCTTCTGCTGGCACAGGCGTTGGCGCTAATATGTTGCACTATGTGCTGGGCATTACCAAGGCCTACACCACCAGAGTGGGCGGCGGCCCTTTCCCTAGCGAATTAGATATCGAAACAGCCGGTGTGCCAGGTTATCAAATGTCGAACAAAGGCCAAGAAATTGGCACTGTGACTAAACGCAAACGCCGTTGCGGCTGGTTTGATGCGGCTGCCTTGCGCCGTTCTGCACGTATTAATGGCTTGACAGGTTTATGCATTACTAAACTAGATGTGTTAGATGGCATTGAAAGTTTAGATATTTGCACAGGTTATGAGCTAGATGGCAAAGTAATTGATATGTTGCCAGTGGGCGCCGATGATGTGGCGCGCTGCAAGCCAATCTATGAGACGGTTGCAGGCTGGAAAGATAATACATTTGGCGTTAAAACATGGGATGGTTTGCCGAAAAATGCACAGCATTACCTAAAACGCTTAGAAGCGCTGTGTGGTGTGCCAATTGCGATTGTTTCTACAGGGCCAGAGCGTGATGAAACCATTATTATTGAGCATCCATTTTCATAAAATGCAAACTCCGTCGCTATGCGTTGTCGCTGCATAAAAAATCTTCGCTTACATACTAACCGTATGCTGCGCTCAATTTTTTATTAACTCCTAGCCTAGCTTAGGACTTTGCATTTTATTGTGCTGAAAAGGTATTGATGTCAACACTACTAAAGCAGCGTCTTGCTTGGGCAATTACTGGTTCTGGCCACTACCTACGCGAATGTTTAGATTACCTGCAAACTATTCAAAATGTGGATATTTTTTTAAGCAAAGCCGCAGCTGAAATTATCAAACAATACGGCTTTCAAGCACAACTAGATGCAACTGGCCACAAAGTTTACCAAGACAAAACCGCCAGTAGCGTGCCAGTTGAGTTGTTTTATCAAGGTAAATATCACACACTGGTCATTGCGCCTGCTACCTCAAATACCGTCGCCAAAATAGCCTATGGTTTCTCCGATTCTTTAGTTACTAATTTATACGCACAAGCAGGCAAGACACGCGTGCCCAGCATTGTGTTTGCATGCGATACGGTGCCAGAAGTGGATGATGGTGCGATTATTTCGGAAGCACCGCGTGAGCATTTTGTGCAAGTATTCCCACGCCAAATTGATTTAGAAAATGTGAAAAAACTAGCCACTTTTGAAAGCACGCAAGTGGTGGATAGCATTGCTGCGCTGCAACAGGCGGTGAATGCACGCATTAACGCCAATAGCGAATCTAAATAATCATGGCTGAAAAGCTATTATTTATAACAGGTAAGTTGGCTGAAAAAAGCTTGAATAAAGTGTTGCAAGATATTCAAACCCCATCAGACAAAAATCCCAAGCCACCTCAATTTAAGTACCGCGTAGAACAAATCGGTGTATCTGTGGCGGCGTTGATGACGCCAGATTTAATTGCGCGTCGCTTAAAAAGTACGGGTGACGCCAACAAAATGATTTTGCCCGGCCTTTGTCAGGGCGATTTGAGCCAGCTGCACCGCCAATACGGCATTCCAGTTGAGCGTGGGCCAGCCGACCTAAAAGATTTGCCGCAGTATTTTGGTCAAAATGGAATGGCACCTGATTTAAGCCAATATAGTTGCCTAATTTTTGCCGAAATTGTCGATGCGCCTGATTTAAGTGTAGAAGCGATTTTAGAAAAAGCCATGCGCTTTCAAGCCCAAGGCGCCAATGTGATTGATTTAGGTTGTTTGCCGGGTAAATCGTTTGCACATTTAAAAGAGTCTATCCAAACATTAAAAGCGGCTGGTTTTAAAGTCAGTGTGGATTCTATGCGCGCCGATGATTTGCTGCTAGCAGGGAAATCGGGTGCTGATTATTTATTAAGCTTAACCGAAAAAACCTTGTGGATAGCCGATGAAGTTGATGCAACGCCAATTTTAATACCCGCGCGCGGTAGAAATGGGGCTGGCAATATGGCGTCACTTTACCGCGCCATTGAGCACTGCTTAAAGCACAATAAACCATTTATTGCCGATGCGATTTTGGATCCGATTCACTTTGGATTAGCGGATTCGATTGTGCGTTATCACAAGCTGCGCAAAAAGTACCCGCAAATAGACATAATGATGGGAATTGGAAATTTAACCGAGCTAACCGATGCCGATACCACAGGCATTAATGCGATTTTATTTGGCTTAATCAGCGAATTGAATATTCAATCGGTGCTGGCTACATCGGTGAGTGCGCATGCGGTAAACGCCATTGCCGAAGCCGATAACGCAAGGCGCGTGATGCATCGCGCAAAATTAGATGATAGGCTGCCAAGAGGCTACAGCAATGGGCTTTTAGGACTGCATGATAGAAAGCCATTTTCTTATAACGCGGCAGAAGTAGCCGACTTTGCCGCGCAAATCAAAGATCCCAGCTTTAGAATTATGGTCAGCGAATCGGGTGTACATGTGTATAATCGAGATGGATTATTGCAAGAGATTGACCCATTTGCGTTTTACCCAAATTTGGGCGTACAAAATGATGCAAGCCACGCATTTTATTTAGGTGTAGAGCTGGCGCGCGCGCAAATTGCTTGGCAACTTAAAAAGCGTTATGTGCAAGATGAAGAGCTAAATTGGGGCGTTTCAAGCGCGCTAGAAACTAACGCAGCAGAAAAAAGTGATGATAGAAAAAGTCATCGCGAAGCGTCTTTAAAAGAAAAACGACAACAAAAAGACAAATAATAAAAAATGATTTTTGAAACCATTATTTCAACTGTAAATTCACAAGGTGCTCCTCATGTAACGCCTTTTGGCGTGCGCTATGAAGGCGAACATATCCTTATTTCACCTTACAAACCATCTACTACTTTAGCCAATATATTGGCCAGCAAGCAAGCGGTAATTAATCTAACTGATGATGTGCGCGTTTTTGCGGCAGCGCTAACTAATCGGCAGACATGGAAATTACAGCAAGCGACTAAAGTTGATGGCTTTAGGCTGGCTGATTGCCTACAGCATGTGGAATTGGCTTTAATTGAGGTGCGCGAAGATGCCGTAAGGCCACAATTGGTGATGCAAAAAATTTACGCCGAAAACCACAGGCCTTTTAAAGGCTTTAATCGGGCGCAAGCGGCTGTGATTGAGCTGGCTGTTTTGGCTAGCCGTTTGCAAATGTTGCCGCAAGATAAAATCAGATCAGAAATGCAGTATTTGCAAATTGCCATTGAAAAAACAGCTGGCGAAAATGAATTGCTGGCTTGGTCTTGGTTGGTGGAAAAAATTGACCATTTTTACAGTCAGCCTCAAAAGCGAGAGCTAAAATGACGCAGCTTTTGGTTAGCGTTAAAAATGTTGAAGAAACATTAATTGCCTTAAATGCCGGCGTTGATATTATTGATTTGAAAGATCCGGCAAATGGCGCTTTAGGCGCTTTGGATTTAGCAATCAGCACGCAAATTGTGGCTAAAACCCAGCAATATAATCAACTTAGTACGATAAATAACCCCAATTTTTCACCTATTTTAACCAGCGCAACAGTGGGTGAGCAGCACAATGACTTAAGCCATTTAATGAAAAGTGTGATGCAACGACTAGCAATCAATGTTGATATTATCAAAATAGCGGCTAATAGTTTAGAGGCAATACCAAACTGGCAAACTAAATTTGATATGCAAGCTATTACCGCTGCAAAGGCGAGCACTAAGCTGGTTGCTGTGTTTTTTGCCGATCAAGAAATTAACTTAACACTACTTGAAACATTCAATAAAATGGGTTTTTATGGCGCCATGTTAGATACAAGTGTCAAGCATAAAGACCTGCTAACAATTTGCACCATGCAGGCTTTACAAACTTTTACACAGAGCTGTAAAAAAAATGCATTAAAATCTGGGCTAGCAGGGTCTTTGAAACCACAACATATAGAGTGTTTAAGCGAAATCAGTCCATTCTATATTGGTTTCAGGGGTGGGGTTTGTGAATCAGATGTGCGAAATAACGATCTGACAATGCATAAAGTGGTAAAAGTAAAAAAACTGTTGCAAAAACACAACAAATTAAACGATTTAGCCCGTCAGTCCTCACGTTTAGCGTTGATTAGTTAACATAGTTTAAGTATAGTTCATCCATAGATATTTGTTTGTAAGTAAGTTTTTAATTAGGAGTTTATCAATGAAAAAGAATTTAATTAGTTTAGCTGTTGTGGCCACGCTTGGTTTATCAGCATTTGCAGCATCTGCTGAAGATATGTACCGTGGCGCTTGGTATGCAGTACCAGGTGTTAGCTACATGCACACTGACAATGATTTACAAGCTGATAATGGTGTTCATGGCGGCTTTCTCAGCATCGGTAAAGAATTAAGCCCTAGCTGGGATTTGCAAGGTCGTTTAGGTTACAACCGTTTAAGTGAAGATACCAATATTGTTGGTGCAAGCGGTAATTATAAACAAACAACGCTAGGTTTAGATGCGTTATACATGTTTAGCCGTGACAAGTTCCGCCCATTCTTGCTTGCTGGTGTTGGTGCGGCACGAAATAACGTTGACTATTCTGGCGTAGGTATTGGTGATAAAACCAGAACATCGTTAATGGCTAACGTAGGTCTAGGTCTTCAGTATTTGTTTAGTGATTCATTCGGTTTGCAAGCTGATGTACGTCATCAATGGAGTCGTTCAGATGCAAAATCTTCAACGAATAATTTTAATGCTGATGGCACAATTGGTAACACATTAGTAAACTTAGGTGCTATTTTCCGTTTTGGTGCTCCAGCAGCGGTTGTTGCTGAACCAACTCCAGAACCAGCTCCAATTGCAGCCGCTGCAGAGCCAACACCAGAGCCAGCTCCAGCTCCAGCTCCAGCTGCCTGCGTGCCACAAGTTGATACAATTACTGTTAGTGCTGAAAAACTATTTAGTTTTGATAAATCAAACTTGACTAATGACGGTAAAGCTGCCTTAGATGAAGCAGCCGCTAAAATTAAAGCAAATCCTGAATTTAAAGCGGTTATCGTTACAGGCCATACTGATAGACTTGGCAGTGATGAATACAACCAAAAACTTTCAGAGCGCCGTGCCAACATTGTTAAAGATTACTTGGTTGCACAAGGTGTTGATCAATCTGTCATCCAAGCAATTGGTAAAGGTGAATCAGAACCTGTTGTTGAATGTGCTGGTAATGGTAAAACTAAAAAACTTATCACATGCTTACAGCCAAATCGTCGCGTAACGATTCAAGCTGAAGGCAAAAAAGAAGTTGGTTGTAACTAAGATCTAATCAACTCTGTGTAGATTACTTAGTTTTAACTAGGCAATAAAAAAACCCCGTTAATGCGGGGTTTTTTATTGCCTATTGTTTTACCTATTGTTAATAATAGGTCGATATTTTGTCGCTATAATACAGCTATGAAACAAACAGTTGATTTAATTATAGAAGCCAGTTGGTTAATCCCGATCATCCCTAAAAATAGCTTGTTATCGAATCAAGCGGTTGTGATTCAATCTGGCGTGATTGTCTCGGTTTGCACAATTGAAGATTCACAATTACGTTATTCAGCGATTGAAACCATTCAGCTTACCGATCATGTTCTATTGCCCGGATTTATTAATTTACATACACATGCTGCCATGAATTTAATGCGCGGCTTAGCGGATGATTTGCCGTTAATGCCATGGCTAGAGCAGCATATTTGGCCAGCAGAGCAGAAAATGCTATCTGCAAATTTTGTACACGATGGAACATTGTTAGCTTGTGCAGAAATGTTGCGTGGTGGAATTAGTACTTTTAATGATATGTATTTTTACCCTGAATCGGCGGCCGAGGCTACGATTAAAGCGGGTATGCGCGCCAATTTGGGTTTAGTGGTTTTAGAGTTTGCAACGCAGTACGCCAACAACGCGGAAAGCTATATTGATAAAGGCACGCAAGTTCGTGATGCTTTTAAAAATGAGCCGCTGATTAGTTTTAGTTTTGCGCCACATGCGCCATATACCGTGAGCGATGAAACATTTGCCACGCTAAATACATTAAGCGCGCAGATTAATATTGGCATCCATACGCATTTACATGAAACAAACGCCGAAATTTCGCAAAGCGAACAGGTTTATGGCATGCGACCAGTGGCGCGATTGGCCAAGTTAGGCATGTTAGGCGCCACTACCACTTTTGCACATTGTGTGCATTTAAATGCCATTGAAATTCAAATGTTAGCCGAAAATGGCTGTAGTATTGCACATTGTCCTAGCTCTAATTTAAAGCTGGCAAGCGGCATTGCGCCAATCGCCGAATATTCAAAACAAGGCATTAATATCGGCTTGGGTACAGACGGCGCGGCCAGTAATAATCGATTGGATATGTTTACTGAAATGCGCCTTGCCGCCCTGTTGGCAAAAGGTGTGAGCGGTGATGCAACAGTAGTTTCTGCGCATCAGGCCTTGGAAATGGCGACTATTAATGGCGCAAAGGCACTTGGATTGGATGATAAAATTGGTTCAATCGAAGTCGGTAAACTAGCTGATTTAACCGCTGTTAAGTTAGATGACAATAATATGCAGCCTTGCTTTGATGTGATTTCGCATTTGGTGTACGTGGCTGAACGCGAGCAGGTAAGCCATGTTTGGGTGAATGGCGATTTAAAATATCATAAGCCAACCAACAATGCCGGCATTTACAGCAATATTGAACCGCAAGAGTTAGTGGATATTGTGCATAAATGGCAAACCAAACTTGATGTGTTTAGGTCTATTAATTAGTCTTTTAAGATAAAGAAAACTATGTCCAATTTCGATACAGCAGAATTAAATAAATTTAGTGAGTTAGCCCATAAATGGTGGGATAAAACCAGTGAATTTAAGCCTTTGCACGATATTAACCCGCTACGGCTCAATTATATTGATCAAACCGTTTCATTATCAGGTAAAAAGGTTTTAGATGTTGGCTGTGGCGGCGGCATATTAAGCGAATCGATGGCGCAAAAAGGCGCAACTGTAACGGGTATTGATTTAGGTGAAAAAGCCTTAAAAGTAGCGCAATTACACAGCTTAGAAAGCGGAATTCATGTGGATTATCGCTTAATTGCGGTTGAGCAATTAGCCAAAGAAGCGCCCGCCAGTTTTGATGTGGTGACTTGTTTGGAAATGTTGGAACATGTGCCAGACCCTGCCAGCGTGGTGCAAGCCTGCGCCGCTTTAGTCAAGCCGGGTGGCCATGTGTTTTTCTCTACTATTAATCGCAACCCAAAAGCCTATTTATTTGCAGTGGTAGGTGCTGAGTATGTATTAAATATGTTGCCACGCGGCACGCACGATTATGCTAAGTTTATTAAGCCATCGGAATTAGCTGGCTATGTTAGAAATTCTGGTCTGTCATTGCAGCACCAAATTGGCATGAGTTATAACCCCATCACCAAACACTATTGGCTGGATAATGATGTTTTGGTGAATTATATGATGCACACAATTAAGGTTTAACGTTTGATTAATACTATTCTTTTTGATTTGGACGGTACGCTTGTGGATACCGCGCCAGATTTAGGCCACGCACTTAATCTTCAACTCAATCGTCATGGAAAACCCGCTTTAAGTGATGCGGCGATTAGACCATTTGCTTCACATGGCTCTCGTGGTTTGCTGGGTTTAGGCTTTGGAATTACTCCGCAGCATGATAATTTTATTGCCATGCGCGATGAGTATTTAAGCGTTTACGACACCGTATTTACCCGCAGCCCTGTTTTATTGGATGGTATAGCAGAGTTGTTGATAGCTATTGAAAGTGCAGGGTTAAAGTGGGGAATAGTTACCAATAAACCGCGCCGTTTTACGCAACCATTAGTTAAAAGTATGGGTTTAGATAAACGTGCCGCTTGCGTGGTGAGCGGGGATGATGCACCGCAACCAAAGCCATCACCAGCCACACTTTTATTGGCTTGCGAAGAAGTGGATGCGAAGCCTGAGAATTGTATTTATTTAGGTGACGCAGAGCGTGATATTCAAGCAGGAAAAGCGGCCGGAATGAAAGCCATAGTGGCTTTGTTTGGCTATATTGATGTGACTGATAAGCCGTATGAGTGGGGTGCTGACGCACTGATTGAAAGACCAATGGATTTATTAAGTTTAATTAATGCTTAATGCAAACTTAACCACCTGATTATCTAAAGTTTTTTTCGCCCCAATAAAGCCATTGATAGCGTGCCGCTATCCACATATTCAATTTCGCCGCCCATCGGCAAGCCACGTGCAATGCGGCTTACAGCCAAGCCGCGTGTTTTTAGCAGTTCGCTGATGTAATGCGCCGTGGCTTCGCCTTCAACCGTGTAGTTGGTGGCTAAAATCACCTCTTGCGTCACACCATCTTGGGCGCGTTTAATTAACTTATCTAAATTAATTTCTTTTGGGCCTACGCCATCCAAAGGCGACAATCGACCCATCAGCACAAAATACATACCGTTATACGATTGCGTTTGTTCCATCATCATTAAATCGGTAGGCATTTCTACCACGCAAAGTTGTGATGTCTCACGCTTTTCAGATGTGCATAAAGGGCAGATTGGTGTTTCTGAAAAATTATTGCACAAGGTGCAATGCCCCAGTACTTGCAAGGCGTTTTCTAGGCTACTGCCAAGCTTGGCCGCACCTTTTCTATCGCGCTGCAATAAATAATACGCCATGCGCAAGGCAGATTTTGGCCCTACGCCAGGCAAACAGCGTAGTGAATCGATTAACTGCTCAAGTGCGGGAGGGTTTTTCAAATAACGATAGTCAAAAAATTAAAATCATAAAATTAAAACGGCAGCTTAAAGCCTGCGGGCATCATGCCGCTCATGCGTGATGTTGACGCGGCCTCTGCTTTGGCTCTGGCGTCATTTAATGCAATCAGCAATAAATCTTCTAAGGTTTCGCGGTCATCCATTGCGGCATCATCAATACTGACGCGCTTTACAACGTTATTGCAAGTCATGCTGATTTTAATCAAGCCACTGCTGGCAACGCCTTCTACTAGCGTTTCGGCTAACTCAGCCTGCGCCTTTTGCATATTGGCTTGCATTGCTTGAGCTTGCTTCATCATATTGCCCATGCCACCTTTCATCATAATATTCTCCTTAAAATTGTTTAATTAATGGGTTTAATGCTGTTTGGGATAATCGTTGCGTCAAATTGGCTGAGTAAATCTTTCACAAAGCTATCTTGCATAATCGCTTCTTCAGCAGATGACTGAATAGTGGCCTTTTCAACCGCGTTTTGTTTGGCGGGCGTATTAATTTCAGCATGCGCTTCGCCGCTTACTTCAATATGCAAGCGAATACGTTTGCCAAAATGCTGGTTAATGGCGTTAGACAATTTTTCTTGATAATTGGGGCTTACCAAGTGTTTGTTATTGGCGGCTACTCTTAAATTGATACTATTTTCATCATGGCTAATCATTTCGCAGTTTTGTGCCAAGGCGCGCGCAAGGCCTAGTTTCAGGCTTTTTTCAACCAAATCACGCCAATTTCCATCAAAATTTTGAGCTGAGTTTTCAGAGTCTGTTTCTGCTGGCACAGCTACTACAGGCGCTATAATGCTCTGCGCCGCCGCTATTACAGGCGCAACTGGAGCAGTTTCTACTTGCAAATTCACCTGCGTATTGATGGCTGGCGTTGCTAAAGGTTTATTTACAATAGGGGCGGGCGCGCTGAGTTTTTCAGTCACTTTTTCATTGGGTGCAAAAGCCAGCATGCGTAGCAAGCTCATGGTAAAACCAGCGTACTCATCAGGCGCCAAGCCAATATCGCGGCGGCCTAATATCGCAATTTGATAATACAGTTGCAGGGTTTCAGGATTCAATTTTTGCGCTAAATCCATTAACAATGCACGTTCTGGGCTGTCATCAGCAATGCTGCCGGGCACTGTTTGTATCATGGCGATTTGATGCAAGATATTGGCTAAATCATTTAGCGCCGCTTCAAAGGCGATATTGCGCATTTGCATGGTTTGCGCTTTTTCAATTAAAGCCGCGCCATCCTGATTGATTAATGCCTGCAAAATATCGTATAAATAGGTTTGGTCTACCGCGCCAAGCATGCTGCGCACTTCAATTTCATTGACGGTTTGATTGCCATAAGCAATCGCTTGGTCAGTGAGTGATAGCGCATCGCGCATACTGCCAGCAGCGGCGCGTGAAATAAGTGAAATGGCGGCAGATTCAAAACTTATATTTTCTTGGCCAAGCACATTTTGCAAATGCTCAGAAATAGTGGTGCTAGCCATTTGGCGCAGATTAAATTGCAAACAACGGCTTAAAACTGTTACAGGTACTTTTTGGGGATCCGTAGTGGCTAGAATAAATTTAACATGCGCTGGCGGCTCTTCTAGCGTTTTAAGCATGGCATTGAAAGCACTTTTAGACAGCATATGCACTTCATCGATGATATAAACTTTAAAGCGGCCAACAGTTGGTGCGTATTGCGCGTTATCCAGCAATTCACGCATGGCGTCTACTTGCGTATTCGATGCTGCGTCGACTTCTAGCAAATCCACAAAACGGCCACGGTCAATTTCGGTACAAGCGTTGCAAACGCCGCAGGGCGTGGCTGTAATGCCTGTTTCGCAATTAAGCGATTTAGCCAAAATGCGCGCAATAGTTGTTTTGCCAACACCACGCGTGCCTGTAAATAAGTAAGCGTGATGCAAACGTTGCTGTGTAAGCGCGTTAGTCAATGCGCGCACTACATGCGGCTGACCAACTAAAGTATCAAACGATTTGGGGCGGTATTTGCGTGCTAAAACGAGATATGACATAGGTGAAACTGTAGCTTAAAAATTGATTTTCGTCTAAGTTAAAATGCGGACCAAGTTGCTAAAAAGCATTTAAATAATGCAGATGCAAGGCGTACGGAGCGCATAAACCGGAATGTACATAAAGTACATGAGGATTTAGAGCAGTGCACAACGCCGCAGATGCGTTATTAAAATGTTTTTTGGGGAAGAGGCGAGCCAAACCCCCGGCACTTGCTTGGTAGTTGTGGCTGCTTGCTTCCGCATCTGACCAGGTTGGCTACTTTACAATGCGGGGAGGCCCGCCAAATAAGATTTTAACTCAATTTAGCCTAGTTTTATAGCCAAATTGTAGTCAATATTTATTTTGAATGAAATTCTTGATTAATAGCCTACACGCTCAACAGGCGGCAGTTGTTGCAATTCTTCATCTGAATATAATCGCCCACGCGTAATAAATGCAAAGCCAGTGCCGCAATCCAATGAAAAGGAGCCGCTTGAGCCAGGCATAGCATCTAAAATAGTGTGCATGTTTTCGGCAAAGGTAAAGTGACTACCACCCATATAAAAAGTGGCGTTATTAAATTTACCCAAAACCACATCAGAGGCGCTGGGGTTAAATTCTTTTTCGGGCATGCACATAGGGCCGCTGCCTTCACAGCATCCGCCAGATTGCAAAAATATAATCGGTCCATGCTCAGTTGTCAGCTTATCAATCAGCGCAAGTGCCGCGGGTGTTGCAGAAACACGTTCAGCCATTCTAATTCCTTATTTAAACAAAAAGAGGCGATTAAAAACCGCCTCTTTTTTACTCAGTATTACTGACTAAAGCCTATAAATTAGAAGAAGCCTAATTTGTTTGGGCTGTAGCTAACCAGCAAGCATTTGGTTTGTTGGTAATGGTCTAGCATCATTTTGTGATTTTCGCGACCAATGCCAGATTCTTTATAGCCACCAAATGCCGCATGAGCAGGGTAGGCGTGGTAGCAGTTTGTCCAAACACGGCCTGCTTTAATGCCGCGACCCATTCTATAGGCAACGCTTCCATCACGGCTCCAAACGCCAGCACCTAAACCAAATATGGTGTCGTTTGCAATCGCTAAAGCATCAGCTTCATCTTTAAAGGTTGTCACAGCTAGCACTGGGCCAAAAATCTCTTCTTGGAACACGCGCATTTTGTTGTGGCCTTTAAGTAAAGTTGGCTGCACATAATAACCATCGGCAATGTCGCCAGTCAGCATATTGCGCTCACCGCCGATTAACACTTCAGCACCTTCTTGTTTACCAATTTCAATGTAATTCATGATCTTGTTCAATTGGTCTTGAGAAGCTTGCGCGCCCAACATGGTGTTTGGATCTAACGGGCTGCCTTGTTTAATGGCTTTTACGCGCTCCAAAACGCGGGCGATAAATTTATCGTAGATGGATTCTTGAATAATGGCGCGTGACGGGCAGGTACACACTTCACCTTGGTTAAACGCAAATAGCACCAAGCCTTCAATCGCTTTATCAAAGAACGCATCATCGGCATCCATAATATCGGCAAAGAAGATATTAGGTGACTTGCCACCTAACTCTAATGTAGCTGGAATTAAGTTGCTGGCAGCGGCTGTAGCAATAGCACGGCCTGTGGCGGTTGAGCCAGTAAAGCCAATTTTGGCGATACGCTTGCTGTTGGCCAATGGTGCGCCTACTTCGCGGCCATAACCGTTTACAATATTAATCACGCCTGGCGGTACTAAATCAGCAATCACTTCCATCATAATCAAAATACTAATCGGTGTAAATTCAGCTGGTTTTAATACCACACAATTACCTGCGGCCAGAGCTGGGGCTAGTTTCCAAGCCGCCATCAAAATAGGGAAATTCCAAGGAATGATTTGACCAACAACACCTAAGGGTTCATGAAAGTGATAAGCCACTGTGTCGTTATCAATCTCACTAATGCCGCCTTCTTGCGCGCGAATAGCACCAGCAAAATAGCGGAAATGGTCAACCGTTAACGGAATATCCGCATTCATGGTTTCGCGGATTGGCTTGCCGTTATCAACCGTGTCGGCCGTGGCAATTAATTCTAAATTCGCCTCAATACGATCAGCAATTTTTAAAAGGATATTAGCGCGCTCAGTAGTAGAGGTTTTTGCCCACTTTTCGGTAATCGAATGTGCGGCATCTAGCGCTAACTCAACATCTTCAGCACTTGAACGCGCCGCTTTTGTATAAATTTTACCTGTGATTGGTGAAATAACATCAAAATATTCGCCTTTAACAGGGGCAACCCACTTACCACCAATGAAATTATCATACTTGGCTTTATAAGGTATTTTCACGCCAAGGCCTTTTAGTAAATCTAAACTCATGCTAACTCCTCTAGTTTTGCTATTAATAATGTAGTGTTTCTTGTTGTAAAACAGCATTGCTTCGTCGCAATTTTTTGTTATAACGAATACTTTATTGTTGTCACTAAAACCCTAAGTGAATCAAGGGCAAAAGGCAATTTGATTTATTTAAAACAGCTTTCAACAATAAACCTTAGCCGTATGTAAATCAAGTGAATTAGTCTAATTTGATCATGCTTTTAATATCAAAATTAGCGAATATTCAAAGCTTGTTATATAGTTTAATATAAATATCGCACACTTTACTTAGTGTGCTAAATAATAATTACATCTAATGGAAGAGGACCATATTGTCTGTTACAAATTCAAACCCCGTTTTTGGTATAACCACTAGAGAGTTTTGGCACAATATTAGTCATCCCACCGATGCTACTTTAGGCAAAGCCATACTCACTATTTTAGTATTTGCCGAAAGTTTGGTTTGTATTTTCTGGATATTTACACTATCGGGTTTGGGTGAGGGATATGCCCTGATGGCGGCTGTGCCTTATGCTTATATAGTACTTTCTTACACCAGTTTATTGATTTTTTATCGCACCAAAAAATTCGAATATTTTACGTTTACCCAGTTGGTTATGTTGCTGGTGATGCCGTTTTTTATGCAATGGGTAATTGGTGGCTATGAGGCTTCTAGCGGCATTGCCATCTGGGCCATATTGTCACCAATCGGCGCTTTAATGATTCTGGGCACTAAACAATCCACGCCTTGGTTTATTTTATTTACATTTTTGGCTGGTTTATCTTGGAAATTAAACTATCTATTCGCGGGTAACTCTTTGCCTGTACCCACCCACATTAAAGATACTTTTTTCTTGATGAATATTATGGGCACCGCTTGTATTTTATATGCGGTGATGCGTTTTTTTCAAAGTCAAAAAGAGCGCACTTTGCATGAGTTAGAGCTTGAACAGGCCAGATCTGAAAAATTATTGTTAAACGTGTTGCCAAAATCCATAGCAAACCGCTTAAAAGACAACGATATGCGCATTGCTGATAGCCATGAAGCGGTAACGATTTTATTTGCTGATATTGTCGATTTTACTAAATTAACAGCAGCCATGCCGCCTGCAGAGTTAGTGGATTTGCTAAGTCAATTATTTTCGCGCTTTGATAAACTGGCTGACCGTTTTGGTTTAGAAAAAATTAAAACCATTGGAGATGGCTATATGGTAGTTGGCGGTGCGCCAATTTATTTGGATAATCATGCCACAGTAATAGCGCAATTGGCCCTCCAAATGCAAGAAGAACTGGCCTTATTTAATGTGCATATTGGCAAAACGCTGCAAATGCGCATTGGTATTAGCAGCGGGGCCGTTGTTGCAGGCGTTATTGGCACCAGCAAATTTGCCTATGATATCTGGGGCGACCCAGTCAATATGGCTAGCCGTATGGAAAAAAACGGTTTGCCCAATGAAATTCAAGTAAGCGAAGTAAGCTATAACCTGCTTAAAGATGAGCATATATTTGAGCCGCGCGGCCTTATTCCGATTAAGGGTAAAGGCGAAGTACCTACCTATTTCTTAAAAGGTTAAAAAAATAGACCAGCGGGCGGCATTAAGCCGCGCTGTCATAGTTACTTTATTAACGTTACTTTGTCATCGTTTAAGTATCGTATATAATCCGCCGCTCAAGCAAAAGAAAACTTGTGATCGCGGAGAGCTGGCTGAGCGGTTGAAGGCACCACCCTGGAAAGGTGGCATAGGGGCAACTCTATCGAGGGTTCGAATCCCTCGCTCTCCGCCAACGAATTTAAGATGTTGATTTAGTTACAAGTGTTTGTTTTTCGTAGATTTTTTTGATTTTC
>JAYWCF010000288.1:0-3301 GCA_043780715.1 Methylotenera sp.
GCGAACCACCACCAATCACTTAATAAAAATAGCTTTGCAACCAGCGGATTAGATGACCATTTAACCCAAGGCACACAGTAAAAAGAAAACAATATGCAGCTAGCAATCTGCCATAAGGCCATTTTTCGGCTTGGTACGCTGGCATAAGCTAACTGAACCCATAGCGGAGTATTGTCGATTTGTTTCATTGACCAGCCTAGTCTTAATGTAATAGTGAAAAAGATAAAAGTGAAAGTGTAACGCAAAACAGATTGATGCGCGTTTTTGTAAGCACGTGATATTCTGTCAGCTTATTCACTCTCGCATTATTATCATGACAGAAACCTTTATCGCGCCTTCAATTGGCAGCAACGATACGTTTATCGCCAGCAAAGATGCCTCGCTCGAATCATCGATTGCTACACTACAAGCCAAATTACTCGCGCTTGATATTCATGTGATTGAGCAATCATGGCTAAATGAAATTGAAGGCATTTGGTCAGTGCATGTGATTGATCGAGATTGCACACGGCTTTTTACCAATGGTAAAGGCGCCTCCCAATTGGCTGCGCGCGCCAGTGCCTTGGGAGAGTACTTTGAGCGATTAAGTACCAATTATTTTTGGACGCATTTTTACTTAGGTGACACCATTGCCAATAAAGACTTTGTGCATTATCCGAATGAAAAATGGTTTCCTTTAGATAAAAAACAAGCATCGGGTAAAAAATGGCCAAAAGAGCTACTCACGCCAGAGCTGCAAAAATTCTATAACCCAGAAGGGACAGTACTGGCCAGCCAACTCATCGATTTAAACTCTGGTAATGCTGAGCGTGGTATTTGCGCGATTCCTTACACACGCTTACGGGATGAAAAAGTCGTGTATTTTCCTGTCAATTTAATCGGTAATTTATACGTAAGCAACGGTATGAGCGCAGGCAACACTTTAATGGAAGCGCGTACTCAAGCATTGGCTGAAATTTTTGAGCGCGATATTAAATACAAAATCATTCGCGAAGGTATTTGCCTGCCAGATGTACCTGAAAGCGTATTAAACCGCTACCCACGCATTGCGGCTGGCATTAAAGGCTTGCGCGATGCAGGTTATGGCATTTTGGTGAAAGATGCGTCACTTGGTGGGCAATATCCTGTCATGTGTGTAACGCTGCTGCACCCGCAAGATCAAGGCTGCTTTGCCAGCTTCGGCGCGCATCCTCGTTTTGAAGTCGCGCTGGAACGTGCATTGACCGAGCTATTCCAAGGCCGCGCGATTGATAATTTAAGCAATTTTTCTGCCCCGGGTTTAGATATGGAAGAAATTGCCGACAGCCAGAATTTAGAAATCCATTTTGTGGATTCCAGCGGCGTCATCAGTTGGGATTTTTTACGCAACTCGCCCGATTATGTATTTGTCGACTGGAATTTTGGTAACAGCACTCAAGAAGATTATGATTGGTGCGTCAACACTATCCACGCCAGTGGGCATGATTTATACATCGCCGATTTCACCCATTTAGGCGTATACGCCTGTCGCATTTTTGTACCAGGCATGAGCGAGATTTATCCGGTGGAAGAGCTGGAGTGGGCTAATAACACGGTCGGTAATTTGGTTAGGCCTTATGCACTAAAGTTACAAAGTCTATATAAACAAGAATCTGCTGAGCTATTAAATGTATTGCTAGATCTTGATATTGCCGATGATTTACCAGTGACCATGTTGATTGGCTTATGCGCAGATGCCAACACGGCTTGGGTAGATTTACGTGTGGGCGAGCTAAAAACACTAGCGGCTTTAGCATGTGGCGCAACTGACGATATTTTGGATGGCTGTGCGTGGATTGCACAATTTAATGAGCTTTCGCCGGCACGCGCTAAACTGTATCGCTGCATTTCTAACATCGTACAACTTAACGAAGAAATGAGTGGGAGCGTGCCTTTTGAGGCCAACCTTACGTTATTATATACCGCAGAGACCTTGCAGCAGGCGCAGCAATTGGTGAGCGGCAAGCAACAATATTTAGGTTTAGAAAATTTAGGCCCCAATATGGAAAGCTGTAAAATGCACCAACAATTGCTGGCGGCATATGGCAAGGTTTGGAAATTTTAAAACCCACTATAAAATTAACTTCATGAAATTACTACAGTGAAAATCCCGCCAAGGTTACAACCATTATTAGAAGACGGCTTAATTGATGACGTCACACGTCAATTGATGAGCGGCAAAGAAGCAATGGTGTTCGTTGTCACATGTGGCGATGAAGTACGTTGTGCCAAAGTGTATAAAGAGGCGAACAAGCGCAGCTTTCGCCAAAGTGTGGATTACACCGAAGGCCGCAAAACTAAAAATAGCCGCCAGGCACGCGCCATGCAAAAAGGCAGCAAATATGGCCGTGAATCACAAGAGGCTGCCTGGCAAAGTGCCGAGGTTGATGCGCTGTATCGCCTTGCCAATGCTGGCGTGCGCGTGCCAACGCCGTATAACTTTTACGAAGGCGTATTGCTGATGGAGCTAGTCACTGGTGATGATGGCAACGCCGCACCACGCTTGAATGATGTGCAATTAAGTGAAGAAACTGCTCGTGAATATCACGCTTTTTTAATTCAACAAGTAGTTAAAATGCTGCTGGCAGGCATTGTGCATGGCGATTTATCTGAGTTTAATATTCTCGTGGATTCTGATGGCCCAGTCATTATCGATCTACCACAAGCGGTGGATGCTGCGGGCAATAATCACGCTAAAGACATGCTAGCAAGGGATGTTAAAAATTTAGCTGATTATTTTGGCCAATTTGCGCCAGAGTTATTGAACACGCAATATGCGAAAGAAATCTGGGCACTGTACGAACGTGGTGATTTAAAAGTGAACTCGCCATTAACAGGTCGTTTTGCAGAAGCGAATAAAGCAGTCGATATGCAAAGCGTGATGCGCGAGATTAAAAATGCAGAGTTTCAAGAGGCAGCAAGGCTGGTGAGGTTAGCAGAGGCTAAGAGTTGAATATTAAGACTTCAATATTAAGCACTAGTTATTTACCAATCTTACACAATTATTTTTACAATTAACTACTTACTGTAATTCACAAAATACCCACCTACAGCAATTCCAATAGCCTATGCAACCTATAATGTCTTTAATAAATTGAATCTAATTGAGAAAACTAACCGTATAAGAACTTAACCGACTTAACTATTTTTGTTAAGTCAGGCTTAAGAAACAGTTAGTTTAAACCATTTCAATTTTAGGAGATTTACATGAACAAGTTATTCATTTCATTAGTAGTAGCCGCAGCATTAGGTTCAGCCAATATGACATTTGCAGCAGAAAAAA
>JAYWCF010000289.1:0-9081 GCA_043780715.1 Methylotenera sp.
CGCAGAAGGCTTGCGTATTGACGCAGCCCGCATTACTTTTTGGACAGGTAATGGCGCGCAAATGTCAGATACTGTTGCACGTTTAGCCAAAACACACGCCAAAGGCCCAGAAGCTGCAATCGCTGCAAAAGCAAAAGATGCTGCTAAAGCCGATGCTAAAAAAGCAACTATCGCTGCTGCTGAAGCCGCAAAAGTAAAAGCTGCCGCCGATGCTGCAAAAGCAGAAGCTGATGCAAAAGCTGCCGCTGATGCTGAAAAAGCTGCAGAAGAAGCCGCTGCTGCTAAAGCCACCGCAGAAGCTGCTCCAGCTGTTGAAGAAGCACCAGCTGAAGTTGTTGCTGAAGCAGCACCAGAAGCGCCAGCAGCTGAATAATTGACAGCTAAAAAAACAGTAGTAAACAGTGATTTAGTTATAATGGGGCGCGTTGTCGCCCCATATGGCGTTTTTGGGTGGCTAAAAATAGTACCCGACACCGAAGTATTTGATGGTTTGTTAGATTACAAAACATGGTGGCTAGGCAAAGATGACGATTGGCGCGAGCTAACCGTTAAAGAGGCAAAAACGCATAACGATGTATTAGTGGTAAAGCTGCAAGGCATTGATGATAGAGATGCAGCCTTTGCTTGCAAAGGCAAGCAAATAGCGGTGCCTAGAGCATTATTGCCAAAGTTAGAAACTGAAGAATATTACTGGTCTGATTTAATCGGGCTAGCAGTCAAAAATCAGCAAGGTGTTGATTTTGGCAAAATTACCGATGTATTTGCAACAGGCGCGAATGATGTGGTTGTTGCAAAAAGTGAAGATGGAATTGAGCGTTTGATTCCATACATTGCGCAAGTGATTGTAGAAGTCAGTTTAGAAGCAAAAATAATGTTGGTTGACTGGGACGCAGATTTCTAATGGCGTTGAGTTCTAAATGAAGTTCGATGTCATTAGTCTGTTTCCTGAAATGTTTGATGCTATTACCAAACATGGTATTACCAGCAGGGCGCTAGACAAAAAGATTTATAGTTTACAGGTGATTAACCCGCGTGAATTTACCGCAGATAATCACAAAACGGTGGATGATAGGCCGTATGGCGGTGGGCCAGGAATGGTGATGTTGGCAGAGCCTCTTGCAAAAGCAATTGAGGCGGCAAAACAAAACCAAGCTGGCTTAGGTGTTAAACCACACGTAATACATTTATCGCCACGTGGCACACCGTTAACGCATGAAAAAGTGATGCAACTAAGCCAGCAACAAGGTTTAATTTTGTTGGCAAGCCGTTACGAAGGTGTTGATGAACGTTTGTTAGACGCGCTAGTCGACGAGGAAATCTCGATTGGCGACTATGTGTTAAGTGGTGGTGAATTGCCTGCCATGGCTCTTATAGATGCGATTGTGCGGCAATTGCCGGGTGTGTTGGGTGATGCAGATTCAGCGATTGAAGATTCGTTTGTAAATGGTCTGCTGGATTATCCGCACTACACGCGGCCAGAAGCTTTATGTATAAATAGTAGTGAAAAAAACAGTGAAGAGCAGAGTGAAGAATTAAGAGTGCCAGAAGTATTATTGTCTGGCAACCATGCAAAGATTAGAGAATGGCGATTAAAACAATCGTTATTGCTAACAAGGGCGAAACGCCCTGATTTACTGGCCGCAAGGTCGTTGACGAAAGAAGAAGCACGGCTGTTACAAGAAGTGGATGATGCGCTAGCCGCAACAAAAACCAAATAGTTACAGGAACAAGCTTCTTTACAATTAAAAGGAACTCGCGAAGCATAAAGCCTTAAAAAGGCAAGCTTAGCGATAAAAAAGGAAAATAGCATGGCAGATATTATTAAAATGTTAGAAACGGAAGAAATTGCCCGTTTAGGTAAAATCATTCCACCTTTCGCCCCAGGCGATACTGTAGTAGTTGGTGTAAACGTGGTTGAGGGTACACGTAAACGTGTGCAGGCTTATGAAGGTGTTGTAATCGCTATTCGTAACCGTGGCCTTAACTCATCATTTATCGTGCGTAAAATCTCTTCTGGTGAAGGTGTTGAGCGTACATTCCAAACGTATTCACCATTAATCGCTTCAATCGAAGTGAAACGCCGTGGTGATGTACGTCGTGCGAAACTGTACTACTTGCGTGAGCGTTCAGGTAAATCGGCACGTATTAAAGAAAAATTAGTAGCGCGCGAAAAAGAAGTCTTGGCACCAGTCGAAAAAGCATAATTTTTATTTAGATTAAATTTTTAGCTTTTTTTAGTCATATTAAAAGCCCCAAAACAATTAAACCTGTTTTGGGGCTTTTTTATTTGCGTTAGTTTTCATATTTAAGTTAAATTAGTAACTGTAGAAATTAACTCTTTTAATTGGCTTAATTCATTAAAATTATGCAGACCAATAATAAGCACCCCCTGCAATACGATGCGATTTTGATAGTGCCATTTGGTGCCATAGGTATTGCTGTTCAGGGTGTGCAGGTGGTAATTGAGCTGCTAACCGAAAAGCATGAACCCAAGCCCGCACAGCATAAAATGGCAGAGAAGGTCGCTGTGCAAATTGAGGCTTATTTTAGTAATGCTTACAATGATTTTAATTTGCCCATCGTTTACAAAGGCACGCCGTTTCAGCGCCGCGTGTGGCAAGCCATTAGCGCAATTCCATGTGGGCGAGTACTCACTTACGGCGAAATAGCCGCGCAGATTGGCAGTGGCCCACGCGCTGTTGCAAACGCTTGTGGCGCCAACCATTTGCCTTTGGTTATTCCATGCCATCGCGTGGTGGCTAAAAATGGTTTGGGTGGCTATATGCGCGGCCAAGTAGATGGCTTAAAAATCAAGCAATGGCTACTGCAGCATGAAGGTGTTCACTTTGAAAATGAGTAAACCAATTTGGCCGAATTAGATCAAGTTAAAAACCCAAGCGAACTGGATACTTTTATTGACCATCTTTGGTTAGAAGATGGATTATCTAAAAACACGCTTGAAAGCTATCGCGCCGATTTAAGCCAGTTTCATACTTGGCTTGTAACCCAGCAGCGTAATTTATTAAGCGTAAACCAAGCCGATATTCAGCAATATTTGGCTTTTAAATTTCCCCAAAGTAAGCCGCGCAGTATTAGCCGGTTAGTTGCCAGCATGCGCCGCTTTTATCGCTATGCTTTACGAGAAAACCTAATAGAAACAGACCCAACGCTACAAATTGAATCGCCAAAATTACCGCGCAGTTTGCCTAAAAGTTTAAATGAGCAAGAGGTGAGCGATTTGCTCAATGCTCCAGACATCAATCAGCCCATTGGCTTGCGCGATAGAGCGATGCTGGAATTGTTATACGCCAGCGGTTTGCGCGTTTCAGAGTTGGTAACGGTTAAAGTGCATGAAGTAAGCACGCAAGATGGCGTGGTGCGCGTAACTGGAAAAGGTAGCAAAACGCGCCTAGTGCCAATGGGCCGAGAGGCGGCAAGCTGGATTGATCAATATTTAAACTATGCGCGGCCAGAAATTTTGCAAAAAAAATTATGCGATGCACTTTTTGTGACCAACCGCGCCGATATGATGACGCGCCAAGCTTTTTGGTATTTGATTAAACGCTATGCGCTAATGGCTGGTATTCATAAACACATGAGCCCGCATGTGTTACGCCATGCTTTTGCCACGCATTTGTTGAATCATGGCGCCGATTTGCGCGTGGTGCAGATGTTGTTGGGCCATTCGGATATTTCGACCACGCAGATTTACACCCATGTGGCGCGCGAACGCTTAAAGCAACTACACAGCGTGCATCATCCAAGAGGTTAGCTCGCTGGGCGAATCACTTTTATGGGCAAGCACGAAAGCATTAAACTCGCTAATTGGTAAAGGCTTGCTGTATAAATAACCTTGAAAATTGAGGCAGCCATTATCAACTAAAAATTGCCGCTGTTCATGCGTTTCTACCCCCTCAGCAATAATGGTTATACGTAACTCATGCGCCAACGATATGACCATTTTGGTGATGGAAGCCGCGCTACCGTCACTTAGCACATCTTTTACAAACGATTTGTCAATTTTCAACTCATCCAAAGATAAGTTTTTTACATAGGTCAAGTTAGAGTAACCCGTACCAAAATCGTCTAAGGAAAGCCTCACGCCACGCGCTTTTAGTTGTGCCAATTTCACTTTAATATCTTCTAAATCGTGTGCAAAAATACTTTCAGTAATTTCCAGTTGTAACTTGTGTGCATCAATTTTTGAGTCATCGATTATTCTGATAATGTTCTGCACAAAATCTGGATCTAGAAATTGCTTTACACTGATGTTAACGGATAAGTTTAGGTAAGCCGTTTCATTTGTTTTTGCCCAAATGGCCAACTGATTACAAGCCGATACTAAAACGTGTTTACTTAAATGTAAGATTAAATCGGTTTTTTCGGCCAAAGGTATAAATACATCGGGTGGTATAGTGCCAAGTTTTGGGTGAAACCACCTCATTAACACTTCAGCACCCTGCGTTTTGCCCAGTTCGTTTACTTGAGGTTGATAGTAAAGCACTAGCTCATCTTTTAGCAACGCGTTACTCAGCTCAAGCTCTAATGTGTGGCGCATTTTAAAATCGGACTGCATAATTAGGGCCACCAAAAAAAGAAAGATAAGCGCTATGCTATTGGTTATCCAGGCCGCAATTAAACGATGTTGGCTGGTCGCTTCAGATAGATTGATACCATAGTGTGTGGATGCAAAAACCAGGAACACGATAGATATAAATATGGGCACTCCAATTTTTAAATAGGCATGATCATCCTGATATATCACATAGGCGTATAAAGCCATTGGCAGAAAATAGTAGTGATTGGATCTAGCCACAACAGCAGTCGGCACATCAAGAAATATGCAGACTAAAGCCACCATAATAAACATCAGAGGAAAATATACATCCGCAATTATCTTAGTGTTGTTGCGCTTGGTGTGCCAGTAACCCATGTAGCCCAGCACCGTGAGTACGCCATGCATGGCGACACCTAGCCAATTTTGAATAAAGAAATAGAATGTTGACCAAGCGATGGATGCGACTGCAATCACAATGGTTGCAAGTTTTAAGAGATAAGTTAGCTTGTTTTTATATTGCTCAATGTACCTGTTCTCTGTAGTCATAAAGGCCATATCTTGTTTGAGTTGATTCATTGCGCAGTCAAGCTACTTTGAGCCAGTTGGGACATTACAAATTAGTCCTGCAGTTATTAAGCCTTGCCTTTGGCATGCACAAAAGCATTGAATTCATGGATAGGCAGAGGCGTGCTGTATAAATAGCCTTGAAAATTGTGGCAGCCATTAGCAATTAAAAATTGCCGCTGTTCAGTGGTTTCAACACCTTCTGCAATAATGCCAATATTTAATTCGTGCGCTAACGATATAATCATTTTGGTAATGGTGGCGGCGCTTACGTTTTTTAGCACATCTTTTACAAATGATTTGTCAATTTTCAATTCATCTAGCGGCAGGTTTTTTACATAAGATAAGCTGGAATAGCCAGTGCCGAAATCATCTAACGACAGCCTTACGCCATGCGCTTTTAATTGCGACATTTTAAGTAAAATACCTTCTAAATCATTTGCAAAAACACTTTCGGTAATTTCTAACTGTAGCTTTCGCGCATCAATTTTGGTTTCATTAATCAGCTTAATAATATGCTGCACAAAATCGTGACTTTGAAATTGTTTTACACTGATATTGACCGATAGCGTTAAATGCGCAGTAGCCTCACTTTGCGCCCAGATGGCTAATTGATTGCAGGCCGAAGTTAATGCATGTTTACCTAAGTGTAAAATCAAATCACTTTTTTCAGCTAGCGGAATAAATATACTGGGTGGAATAATGCCAAGCACGGGATGGCGCCATCTGGTCAACGCCTCTGCGCCAACTGTTTTGCCGTCATGCTCTACCTGAGGTTGATAGTAAAGTTTTAGCTCATCTTTTAATAGCGCATTGCTTAAATCAAGCTCTAAAGTGTGCCGCACTTTAAAGTCAGATTGCATAATCAGCGCCACTAGTGAGAGCATAAAAAGCGCTACAGTATTGGTTAGCCAAACACGCGTCAGTCGATCGGTATTAGACACGGCCGATAAGTTAAAGCCGGTATTTGTGCAGGCAAAAAGCAAAAAAGCCAGCGAAATAACAGCGGGAGCCCCAATTTTTAAATAGGGATGATCATCCTGATACAGCACATAGGCGTACAAAGCCATTGGCAAAAAATAATGGTGATTTGATCTGGGTACAACGGAATTAGGCACATCAAAAAACAAACAAACGATGCAAATCATTAAAAAAAGCAGAGGGAAATACACATACGCAATTACTTTTGTATTGTTGCGCTTATTATTCCAATAACCCATGTAACCCAGTACAATAAGGGACGATTCCATGGCAAGACTCAGCCAATCTTGAATGGAAATGTAAAAGATTGCCCAAGAAACAGCGACTATTGTTATGACAATGGTGGCAATATTGATAAGGTAATTCACCTTATTTTTATGTTGCTCAATAGAAACATTTTCAATCGACATAACTTTTGCACCAATCTTTAAATTGTTTTTTTAAATTGTTATAAACTCAGCTAAATTATGTTGCACATCAAAAAGCCATTAACAAAGCACCACACAATGTAGGTCTTAAGTTACTTACAAATGACAGTGGGAAGACTTGCTAATGACCGGTTTTGCACGGTCAGTTTGTAGTCTTTAATTAGCTAAATTGGGTTTAGTTTTGGTGTGGATTAGTTGAATATAGTTAGCTTTCAATTTTTTCAAGTGTTTATGAATTTAGCTTTTTGACCAAGCGCTAATGCCAGCTTGGCAAATAAATAGTTAATTTTGTAGCTGTTTTTAAGTCGAAATCAACCACATTGCGCTGGTTGTGAGCATGCAACCCGTATGATTGATGTTTAGCCTTTAGAAAAGACAAAATTATTGAATTCATTGATGGGTAATGGTGTGCTGTACAAATAACCCTGAAAATTGTGACAGCCATTATCAATTAAAAATTGCCGTTGTTCAGTGGTTTCGACGCCCTCAGCAATAATGACAATATTTAGTTCATGTGCCAGCGATATAATCATCTTGGTGATGGTGGCGGCGTTGGTGCTAGTCAATACATCTTTTATAAACGCCTTGTCGATTTTTAACTCATCAAGCGGTAGGTTTTTGACATAAGATAAGCTAGAGTAGCCTGTGCCAAAATCATCTAGTGAAAGGCGAATGCCATGCGCTTTTAGTTGCGTCATTTTAATCATGATATCTTCTAAATCGTGCGCGATAATACTTTCAGTAATCTCAAGTTGTAGCTTACGCGCATCAATTTTGGTTTCATTAATCAGCTCAACAATATGCTGAACAAAATCATGGCTTTGAAACTGCTTTACACTGATATTCACCGATAGCGTTAAGTGTGCGGTAGCCTGGGTTTGCCCCCAACTAGCTAATTGATGGCACGCCATTGTTAATGCATGTCGGCCCAAGTGTAAAATTAAATCACTTTTTTCAGCCAGCGGAATAAATATACTGGGTGCAATATTACCTAGGCTTGGGTGTCGCCATCGGGTTAAGGCTTCTGCACCAATTGTTTTGCCGCCATCTTCTACCTGCGGTTGGTAATACAGTTTAATCTCGTCTTTTAATAACGCTTTGCTCAAATCAAGCTCAAGTGTGTGTCGTACCTTGAAATCGGACTGCATAATTAGCGCGGCGAGATACAGCATAACTAAGGCCACACTATTGGTTATCCAACCCCTAATCAACCGTTGGTCGTCGTTCATGCTTGAAAGATTAAAGCCAAAATTGGTGCAGGCAAATAGCAAAAAAGCCAACGACATGACAACAGGGATGGTGATTCTTAAGTAGGGATTTTCGTCTTGATATAACACGTAGGCGTATAAAGCCATAGGTAAAAAGTAGTGGTTATTAGATCTGGGCGCAACGGAATTAGGCACATCAAAACACACACAGATAAAACACATGACAATAAATAACACGGGTAAATAGATAAACGCGATTACTCTAGTATTATTGCGTTTGGTTTGTGAGTACGCCAAGCAGCCCAATATGACTAATAAAGTTTCGGTAAGTACACCCAACGGATCTTTAATTGCCACAAAGAAGATGGCCCAAACAGCGGCTGTTAGAATAAGAACCACTGAGGCAATTTTTAGCAGATAAGATAGCTTATCTTTATGCTGCTCTATTGAGGCACTTTCAATGGACATTACTTACCCAATCTTCTAAGGTTTGTTAAGCATCAGACACTTTAGTAGAGAAACATATTGAGCTTAAAAAATCAATTAATTGAGTACTACTATACGGGTGTCTTAACAATTGTTTACAATTGAAGAGTGGTGAAATGGCTATAAATAGATTGCTAAAATCTTGTATTTACTAGCTATTTGCCATGATTGAGTGGGGGTTAGTCTTTACTTCTTTCAATGATAATACCTAACGCTTTTAGGCCTGGCAAGATGGCTGGTTTAGCCACTTTTACTTTTACCGTTTGCGCGCCAAATTCGTTAAAAATTAATTGGCAAATGTGTTCAGCAAGTGCTTCAACTAATTGAAAGCTATTTTTGTGTAGAGTCTCATGAATGCGCATCACAATCGCGCCATAATCAATGGTGTCGTTAATAGAATCGCTTTTGCCTGCTGCTTTTAAATCGTAGCCAATTTCTATATCTAAAATAATGGTTTGCGCCACCATGCGCTCCCATTTGGGTACGCCCAGCTTGGTTTTAACTTTTAATACCGATATAAAAATAATGTCCATATAGCTTTTTCTCAATTGTCATGCCGAATATTGCGGCAATCCAGTAATATAATACCAATCTTTACTGAATTTAAGCGCAATACTCAAGTTTCCGACCTTTGTTGGAATGCTTGTAATGAAAGGTTTTATGAGCGAGTTAGGTTTTATTCCCGTCACCCTAGTGCCCATGGTTTGGATTGTAGCCGCCTATTTAATTGGCTCCATTTCGTTTGGCATTATTTTAAGCAAATTATTTGGCCTGCCAGATCCGCGCACTGTGGGTAGTGGCAATATTGGCGCGACCAATGTGGCGCGTAGTGGCAAAAAATTACCCGCTATTTTAA
>JAYWCF010000290.1:0-3286 GCA_043780715.1 Methylotenera sp.
ATAAAAAATTTAACGCGCTTGCTGGTTTCAGCAGGCGCGTTTTTATTTTATAAACACTAATATGCTATTATTTTTTAAGATTAGTTAATATTGCAAACATAAAAATGAACAAACAACCATTACATCACATCGTTATCGTCGGCGGCGGCGCAGGCGGATTAGAGCTAGCTACCCGTTTGGGCGATTCGCTTGGCAAAAAAAAGCAGGCAGTGATTACGCTTATTGACAGCACCAGAACGCATGTGTTGAAACCATTGTTGCATGAAATTGCGGCTGGTAGCATGAACCCCGACAAGCATGAATTAGAGTATTTGGCACAAGCGCATTGGCACCATTTTAATTTTAGATTAGGCCGCATGGATGGCTTAGATAGAACTAAAAAAGAAGTGACGATTGCGCCGTATTTTGATGAAGATGGCGTAGAAGTGATTGCGCGCCGGACTTTTCAATATGATAGCTTGGTGATTGCCATTGGTAGTACCACCAACGATTTTGGTATTAAAGGCGCGCGTGAGCACTCGATTGCGCTAGACACGCAAGATCAGGCTGAAAAATTTCATCGCCGATTGCACAACGCTTTGTTGCGCGCGCAAACACAGGCAGCGCCAGTAATGGCAGGTCAGTTAGAAGTGGTCATTGTGGGTGCTGGGGCAACCGGCGTAGAGTTGGCTGCGGAGTTACACAATACAACGCGTGAATTAGCTGCTTATGGCTTAGATAAAATCGACGCTGACCGTGATATTAAAATATCGATTATTGAAGCGAGCGAGCGCGTATTGCCTGCTTTACCACCCAAACTATCACAATCGGTTGATATTGAGTTACGCAAATTACGCGTACATATTTACACAGGTGAGCGTGTGACGGAAGTGGCTGAAAAAGGAGTTTATACGCACAGCGGCCGATTTATTCCTTCGGCATTAGTAGTGTGGGCGGCTGGTATTAAAGCACCCGATTTCTTAAAAGATTTGGATGGCTTAGAAACCAACCGTATTAATCAATTGTTGGTAAAGCAAACGCTGCAAACAACGCTGGATGAAAGTGTTTTTGCCTTTGGTGATTGCGCAGCATGCCCATGGCTTGGCCACGACGGTAATGTGCCACCACGCGCACAGGCCGCGCATCAGCAAGCATCGTTGTTGTTTAAAACAATGAAAAAACGCGTGGCCAACAAAACCAACTTGCCTGATTATCACTACACCGATTATGGTTCTTTGGTGAATTTGGGCCGCTATTCAACTGTGGGTAGCTTGATGGGCACATTGTCTGGCGGCAGTATGTATATTGAAGGTTTATTTGCCCGATTAATGTATCAATCGCTGTATAAAATGCATTTAATGACATTGCACGGCGTGTTTGAAGTGGTACTGCAAACGGTGGCTAGATTAATCACCCGCCGAACAGAAGCGCAAGTAAAGTTGCATTAAACAGTAAAGCTACATTTAAAGCTGTAAAAACGAAAAAGCCTCAATGTGAATTGAGGCTTTTTATTTGCCCTGTTGCTAAGTGTATAACTTGATATGAATTATATATGTTGCCGATACAGCCGATTGATTAAGCTCATTGAAATGATTACAAATAAGCCAAAAATAATCACAATATAGTTTATTTCTAAATTGGCTTTAACCATAAAACTATAAGCGCCGCTAAGCAATAAAATACCTAAATTTTCATTAAAGTTTTGCACTGCAATGGAATGACCCGCGCCAATTAACAAGTGGCCGCGATGCTGTAGTAATGCGTTTAAAGGCACCACAAAAAAGCCACTTAATACGCCGATTGTAAACAACAGTAATGCCGCTAAATGCCACTCTGTTACAAAGGCCATGCCTATCACTAAAACACCCATCACAATACCAGCGGGCAGCACTTTAACCGAGTTCTCAAGTGTGATAAATTTGGCTGCAATAATAGAGCCTAAGGCCACGCCAATAGCCACTGTGGCAGTAAGTTGGGTGGCATGATCTAAACCAAATCCCAAGACAATGCCTGCCCAAGCAATTACTACCAACCTTAAAGTAGCGCCTGCGCCCCAAAATAAAGTGGTGACAGAAAGTGAAACTTGGCCTTGCGGATCGCGCCAAAGCGCCACAAATGAGCGATAAAAATCGCTTAAAATATACAAAGGGTCTTTTTTGGCAATGGCATGGTCAATCGGCAATTTTGGGATAAACATATTAAATCCGGCCGCTACCAAGTACATAAAGGCAATGGCTACCATAGCGCTCTGTGGGCTTATGCTGGCCATTTTCCCGCCGACAATTGCGCCTAAAATAATGGCGATAACGGTTGAGCCTTCTACCCAGCCGTTTGCGCTGACTAATTTTTCGGGCGGAAGTAGCTCTGTTAATATGCCATATTTTGCAGGCGAATAAGCCGCCGCACCAATGCCCACAATACCGTAAGCGTAAAGTGGTGGCATGCCCAATATCATGGCTAAGCTGCCAAAAAACTTTATGCCATTGGCCAAAAACATCACGCGCCCTTTGGGTAAGGCGTCGGCAAAAGAGCCAACAAACGGCGCCAACACAATGTATGAAATCACAAAGAACTGCAGAAGTAACGGTTCATGCCATTCTGGCGCATTTAATTGTTGCAACACGGCAATGGCGGCAAACAGCAAGGCGTTATCGGCAAGCGCCGATAAAAACTGCGCTATTAAAAGTGTGTAAAACCCTTTAGACATTGATTATTATATTAAAAGCGTGCATTTGTGGATTAACGATTATAGAGCTTCCGCTGCAAAATCCGCCAATCTAGAACGCTCGCCACGCACCAAAGTGATATGGCCGTTATGATCCCAGCCTTTAAAACGATCAAGCACACAGGTTAAGCCAGAGCTGCCTTCGGTTAAATAGGGCGTATCAATTTGCGCAATATTACCCAAACAGACCACTTTAGTGCCAGGGCCCGCGCGGGTAATCAGTGTTTTCATTTGTTTGGGCGTTAAGTTTTGCGCCTCATCGATAATCAAAAATTTATGCAAAAAGGTACGTCCGCGCATAAAGTTAAGCGATTTAACCTTAATGCGGGTGCGAATCAAATCTTGCGTGGCGGCACGGCCCCATTCGCCTGCATCTTCATCGGTTTTATTTAGCACGTCTAAATTATCTTCTAGCGCGCCCATCCAAGGTGCCATTTTTTCTTCTTCGGTACCCGGTAAAAAGCCAATATCTTCGCCAACAGGCACGGTAACGCGCGTCATAATAATTTCAGAATAGATTTTTTTATCTAAAGTCTGTGTGAGCGCGGCGGCCAGCGTGAGTAGTGTTTTGCCAGTGCCAGC
>JAYWCF010000291.1:0-9075 GCA_043780715.1 Methylotenera sp.
TGATTAAAAATGAAAACGAGGATTGATATGAAATATCAATTCGAGTTTCGGCGCAGGCTAGCCTTTAGGTTAAGCGAAACGGCCTTGGCCAAAATGAGGACTAGGCCTTTATGAAGGTTAATTTGCCATGATGTCGGCAATCGTTCGTTTTTCAATACGCTTTTATGGCGTGATTATTGGCCTTGCCACGTTGATGGTTTTTTATGGCTTATATAGCCTAACACGCGCTAATTTAGATGTTTTTCCTGAGTTTTCGCCCACTCAAATTATCATTCAAACCGAATCGCCCGGCTTATCAGCCGAATTGGTTGAAACTTTGGTCTCACAGCCAATTGAAACTAGCATTGCTGGAACTGTTGGTGTAGCAGATATGCGCTCACAGTCCATACCCGGCTTATCGATTGTGACGGTAATTTTTGATGCCAATACGGATATTTACCGAAATCGCCAAGTGGTGGCTGAGCGTTTAAATACACTCGCCAATCATATTCCAAAAGGCATCACCCCAAATATTACACCGCTCACCTCTTCTGCCAGCACGGTTCTGGGTTTTGGGGTGACGTCCAAGCAACGCAGCCTGATGGAATTGCGTACCATTGTCGATTGGACCATTACGCCGCATTTATTGGCTATTCCGGGAGTGGCGGACGTAAATGTTTTTGGCGGCGAAGTGCGTCAATTTCAGGTGCAAGTAGATCCTGCCAAGTTGGTGCGCTACCAGCTTAATATAAATGATGTATTAATCGCCACCCAAAAAGCCACAGGCGTGAGCGGCGCTGGTTATATTCAAAACAGCAATCAACGTATTATTGTGAATACAGAAGGCCAAGCCACAACCGCTGCCACATTAGCAAAAGCCACTTTATTGCATAAAAATGGCCACACTATTCGCTTGGGTGATATTGGTAATGTGGTAGAAGGCGCCGCACCATCGATTAGCGCCGCCGCTATTAATCAAGAAACAGGCATTTACTTATCGGTTCAAGGTCAGCTTGGCGCCAATACTCATGCGGTAACGCTGGCGATTGAAGCAGCAATTCAAGAGCTAAAACCCACGCTAGCCGCCGAAAAAGTGACTTTGCATGAAGGCTTATTTAGGCCAGCAAACTTTATTGAAACAGCCATTAAAGGCGTGCGCACCGACATTTTAATCGGCTCCATTTTAGTCATCACCATTTTGTTCTTGTTTTTATTCAACGTGCGCACGGCGTTTATCTCCGCCACCGCTATCCCGCTATCCTTGCTCACCGCCATTGTCGTTATGCGCTATTTTGATATTGGCCTTAATATCATGGTGCTGGGCGGCTTGGCAATTGCCTTGGGCGAAGTGGTAGATGACGCGATTATTGACACCGAAAATATCTTTAGGCGCCTACGCGAAAACCGATTATTGGCGCGACCGATACCCATTTACCAAGTGGTTTATAACGCCTCAATGGAAGTGCGTAGCTCAGTGGTTTACGCCACCATTATTGTGGCGCTGGTATTTATGCCACTACTCACTTTAAGCGGCGTGGCAGGCAAACTATTCGCGCCGCTGGGTTTTGCTTATATTGCAGCCATTATTGCTTCTCTGGTGGTGGCGCTTACGCTCACCCCCGCGCTTTGTTATTTAATGCTGGGCCATGCTGAATTATCCAGCGAAGATTCGCCCATGATTAAGTGGATTAAGCGCGGCTATGTCAACTTGCTATATAAAATTGAAAAGCAATACAAGCTGATTTTGGCGCTTAGCTTTTTGTTTATTGCTATTGGCCTAGGCATTTTGCCTTTATTCAAAAGCCAATTTATCCCCGCGTTGCATGAAGGCCATTTCATTATGCATATGACCGCTGTGCCAGGCACATCAGAAACCGAATCGTTGCGATTGGGTAAGCAAGTGGCCAAAGTGATTGGCGATATTAAAGGTGTTAAATCGGTGACGCAATGGGTGGGGCGTGCTCAAAACGGTGCCGATACCTTTGGCACCCATTACAGCGAATTTGAAATTGAAATCGGTACGCTTTCTGGTGAAGAGCAGAACCGCATATTGGCCGATATTCGTGAAGAATTAGCAGGTGACGCAGAAGATTTAGATAAAGATGGCAAAGCCGAAATTGGTTTTGTGGGCGTTAATTTTGCCATCAATACCTTTTTAACCGAACGTATTGAAGAAACTATTTCAGGCTATGCCGCCTCTACCGTGATTAATATTTACGGCACTGATTTAGACGCACTAGATCGCGATGCGCAGAAAATTGCAGGCTTGGTTTCCAGTGTAAAAGGCGCAGCAGATGTCTTAGTGCAATCGCCACCCGGCACGCCACAAGCCGTCATTCGGCTGCGCCCAGATGCTTTATCGCGCTGGGGATTGCAGCCTACCGATGTGCTGGATACCATTCGCACAGCATTTGAAAGCGTGCCGATTGGCCAAGTGTATTTGGGTAGCCGCGTGGTGGGCTTAAGCGTGGTGTTAGAGAGTGAAGCGCGCGATGATATTGGCGACATTGGCAATATTCCACTATTTAACCCTGATGGTAAATTGCTGCATTTAAAAGATATCGCCTTTATCAGCCAAGAAAATGGCCGCTCAAAAATTCTGCACGCAGGCGCCAAACGCATTCAAACCGTTACCGCCAATGTAGAAGGCCGCGATGTGGCCAGCTTTAGTGATGAAATTAAAAAGCGCATTAAAAGTGATGTGAATTTAAGCGCAGGTAATTATCTAGCCTTTACTGGCGAAGCAGAAGCCAACGCCAAATCGCGCGAAGACTTGATTGTGCATTCCTTATTGGCTGGCGTGGCGATATTCTTAATGCTGTATATTGCGTTTGGGCGGCAACGCAATTTATTGCTCACCTTTGCCAACCTGCCCTTTGCCTTAATTGGCGGCGTATTGGCGGCTTTGTTTACCGGCGGTTGGATTTCATTAGGCTCATTAGTCGGCTTTGTCACGCTATTCGGTATCACGTTACGCAACAGCATCATGATGGTGTCACACTTTCAGCATTTGGTGGATACCGAAAACTGCGTATGGAATTTAGAAACCTGTATTCGCGGCGCATCTGAACGCCTGCCATCTGTACTGATGACCGCATTAGTCACCGCACTTGGCTTGCTCCCCCTAGCCGCTGGTAGTGGCCAACCAGGGCGCGAGATTGAAGGCCCAATGGCCACCATTGTTGTTGGCGGCTTGGTCACTTCTACTATTTTGAATTTATTGATTTTGCCCGCGATTATGTTGCATTTTGGGCGCTTTGAAAAACAAGAGAATTTTGAGAAGCCAGCTTTGTTATAAGCTAAGCAAGCTTTTAAAAAATTTATTAAGCTTAATCGTACTTAATATACTTAAACCGTGCATCCTCATTGGGTGTGCCTTCAAGTGCACTTTTTGAACCGTCTGCATTCAACTCTTTAGCTGGTTGCCAGCCAATCACTTGCTCAATTTTGCTGGCTAATTCAAAGTCTTTATCGGTAATGCCTTTGGCATCGTGCGTTTGCAATTTAACAATCACAAATGCGTAGGAAACGGCTAAATCAGGATGGTGCCATGCGGCTTCGGCAAGGTGGCCAATGGTGTTGACGACCATTAAAGTGGCTTTCCAGCCACTGGTTTTGTATTTGCGGCGAATCCAACCATTTTCAAGGTACCAGTGCGGTAACTCAGTTTGACATTTGGTTATGATTTCTGTTTCTGAATACACTGCTGATTGCATTGAAGCTGCCTTTTCATCAAATCAGCAACCAGTTTAATGTAACAAAGTAATGTTATCCAGCAGGTTGGCAAAAATTAATCTGAAAAGACTAATTAAAGTTAAGACTAAACAAAACTACGTCTAGTGCAGTGATGAAGCCACTTTATCTAAGGTTAATTCACTCAAACCTTCTAAAAAGTGTGTGTAATCAGTCTTGTGCAGCATCCATTTGCCAAAGGTTTTGTTTAGCACAAAATCACTAAACGCCTCATCTAGCACGCCATTTTGCGTCATCACTTTTAAACTTAATTCAGATTTAACGCCGTTAACAGTACTTGGCTTGTCTGATTTAACTAAAATTAAATGTTGGGCATTTAATTTTTGCGCCAACCATGCCGCAATACTATCCGATGTGACATCCCAGCTTTGTGGAATGCTGTCATCTGAAAGCACCATATGACTTGGCAGCCACACAATACCGCGGTGTTGCCATGTGCGCTCATCAATTTCCAGCTGTGTTCTGGCGGTTGCCAGCAAGGGGTTCATATTAGCCAACAATAAACCATATTGGTCCATGGCTAAAACGGCTAAACGGTGCGCGCAGGCATCACTTATTTTGGATAATTTTTGAGCATCGCGTACTGCGTCAGCAAATACGCCACCGCCAGGCACAATAATGATATTGCCATCGCTAAATTTAGCGAAGATGGCCAGCCAGCGTTCTAATTCGGGAGAACCTAAAAGACTGCCGCCAATTTTTACAATCCAAATTGGCCTATCTCTAACACTTTCAAATTGTTCCAAGTTTATTCCTAACAGTTATTAGTAATACGTTTTTTATAAGTAGGTTTGTTATTCAACAATTTAAACTGTTTTTTCTATTTTGTCCAACAAAATATATTGTGCATTAAAAATTATCTAGTTAATTAAATAAAATTGCAACAAAGCTTTTAAATTTGAAGCTTTATCCAAGGTTTCTTTGTACTCTTTATCGCCTACTGAATCGGCCACAATCCCGCCACCCGCGTAAAAACTGAGCTCATTTTCACAAACAACCGCGGTGCGAATCGCAATATTGGTATCCATTTTTCCATCAAAGCCAATATAGCCAATGGCACCACAATAAAGACCGCGTTTGTGCGGCTCTAATTCTTCTATAATTTGCATGGCGCGCAACTTAGGTGCGCCAGTAATTGAGCCGCCAGGAAAACAACCTTTCAACAAATCAATTGCGCTGGCTGTTTTATTGAGTTTGCCGGTGACAATGCTGACTAAATGATGCACATTGGCAAAACTTTGTAGCTGAAATAATTGATCGGCCTTAACGCTGCCTACCACGCAATTTTTACCAATATCATTGCGCAATAAATCCACAATCATTACATTTTCCGCCCTGTCTTTAAGGCTGGTCAATAGCTCGTTTGAGTAAGCTAAATCTTGCGCAGGGTTAGCTGAGCGCGGCCTTGTGCCTTTAATCGGGCGCGTTTCAACATGTTGTCCATCGGTTTGTAAAAAGCGCTCTGGTGAGTTGGATAATATCTGTATAGTTTGCGAATCGCTAATCGGCAAATTCATATACGCCATAAATGGCGCTGGGCTAATTTCGCGCAATTTATGGTAGGCTTGCCAGCTATCACCCTGCACTTTTGCGGCAAAGCGTTGCGCTAAATTCACTTGGTAGCAATCGCCAGCGCTGATGTAATTTTTTACTTGATTAAACGCTTGGTAATATTGCGATTCACTGAAATTAGATTCAATGGCAGAAAGCACTTTAAACGGAGTTGAATTAGAAATAGCTGCTACAGGATTACTAAATTTTGCACACAAGGTTGGCCAATTATCTCTCACTTCAGCCGTTAAGCCATGCGAAACCAGCATGCTGCGTTTTTCGCGATGATCCACCACTACCGCCCAATCGTAAAAACCCAACATCATTTCTGGAATATCCGCTGCATCGGCGGCAATATTGGGCAACTTTTCAATTCGACGGCCTAAATCATAGGCAAAATAACCTAAAGCACCACCCGCAAAAGGGTATGGCGATTTGGCGGCTGGATATCGCTGCAAAAGTTGATTCACCAGATAAAACGGATCTTCTTCTGTTGCGGTTTCTAGACCTTGCTGACAAATAATCGTGGTTTGTCCAGTGGTAACCACGGTAATAAATGGTGCTGAAACCAATATATCGTAGCGGCCATATTGGCTGCCAGCGTTGCCAGTGGCGGAATTAATCAACTGGCCACTATCAAGGAGCATGGCCCAGCGTTCATCTTTTATGCGCTCAAACAATACAGCACTATCGTGGTGATAGCTTAATTCATGCTGCAACATACTCATGCTAAGTTTGCCTTTAAACTTAATTGCGCCACAGCATAAGCAGGAAAGCATACTTCAAGTGCTAATTTGGTATTAGATGTAGATT
Organism: Methylotenera sp.; assembly: GCA_043780715.1. Taxonomy (GTDB): domain Bacteria; phylum Pseudomonadota; class Gammaproteobacteria; order Burkholderiales; family Methylophilaceae; genus Methylotenera_A. Next base: position 6,097 of record JAYWCF010000291.1, read on the forward strand.
TAGTGGGAATTTTGTTGGACGGTATGGCATCTACTGAATAATAAGGTACGTTTAATTGCTGTGCCAATTCGCTCACCAAAAAGCTGCCAACACCCGCGCCAATTAAGGGGGTATTAGGTTTTAGGTGTTTTAAAACAGCGGATTTTAGTTGCGTTATTTGCGCCGACTTGCATGAAAACGCTAGCTCTACCCAAACGTCCATCGCCTTGTCCTCAAAGTCATAACCCACCATGCGCGCTAATCGGCGGGCTGATTCTGGCAGGCTTTTGCCTTTGCCATCGGCTGTTTCCGCCATATCGGCGGCATTATCTAATTCGCCAGTTAAGCGATAAACATCGGCCATGGTGGCGAAATACTCGGCCATTACATTGGTTTCAACACCTTCTAAAAGCAGTTTTTGTGCCAAAGCCATTACAGGCGTACGAATCACTCCGGTATACACCAGCGCATCTTGTTGTAGGCGGCTGGCATCTGATAAAGCAGATGACGACACTTTGCCCGATTGGATGGCAATAATATCGCTGGTGGTACTGCCAATATCCAGCAAAACGGCATCATGACAATATTGGCCAATTAAGCTGGCGCTGGCATGCCAATTGGTGGAGGCAATATAATCTGTGCTTTGTGCCACTTGCGCAATTTGAACAAAGCCTTTATCAGCCGCGTAAAATTGGCATTGTTGACCTAACAACTGACGGACGAATTGCGCGATTTCAATCACGCCTTCATGCCGATTGGCAAATAAATCCACCAATTCGCCTGTCATGGTAATGGCATGCTGAGCTTGATGCAGGTTAATATTGAATGCTTTTAATACCTCATTAATCGCCAATGCCAAATGATCTAAGCCGCGCCATAAAGGGCAAGCCACCTGTCGCGTATCCAATAAAATTCCGTCAAAATCTAACAAAACCGCTTTCAAGTGCGCGCCACCAATATCCCAACCAATCGTTTGAAATTTAGACATGAATATCCACCAGATGGCGCTGCAAGGCTGGCCATTTAAAGTCGGTTTTGGTTAAAGTATTCATAATCAGCGCGGCTGGGTTTTGCCCTGTAGCTTGCGCCAAACCTGCATAACTAGTGGTTAAACGTGGATTAATTTCTACCACTACAATTTCATCATCAGGCTTAACAATCACATCAATACCAATATAACCATTCAAATTTATATTTGATTTGGCAATTTTATTTGCTAACAATTCAAAAGCATCCCAATAATATTGCATGCCGTTAATCTGGCTGCCCGAATATTTAAATGCATGATGTTCAATAGTAATCAGTTGCTTATTACAACTAAGCACTTGCGCGCAGCCATCATGTATTACACAAGAAATACTGGCGGCAATTCCGTCACAATATGGCTGAATAACATGGGTATTGGCTTTATGATGTTTTGCAAACCAATCGCTTAATGCTTGCGCTTGATCAAAATAGACAGTATCTGAGCAGCCCGCACCATCGTTTGGCTTTGCTACCCACTCACCATTTGTATTAGGCCAGTTATCAAGATAATAAGTGGCAATAGTAGGAATCTCAGCACTTGTTAACGCTAAATAGCTTGCCATTTTTTGGCTAAAGATTTCAATACCCGCTAGCCCACAACCTATCAGCAGTTTGTCTTGCAGCATCGCTAATTTCGTTAACTTTTTAAGCAAGCCATCAGTTTCTGGCGCAATTAACCAAACCGCATCAGCTTGGCTAATTTGCTGCGCCCAAACTTGCCACACATCATCATCGGCATTAATTTCAATATAATCATGGCAATGCGTTGGCATAGATAAACGCGCATCGACTGTGGTGCTGATGTGATATGGCAATTGCGATAAATCGCGCAACAGCGCATCACGCATCAATTCACCTTCCCGCTCCAAACTTTCAGTCAAATCGGCGTGATTCAAATGTGCGTGATTTAAGCCACCTGCTGTGATAAATTCACATACAAATATTTTTTTGATTGTTATGTCAGGCAATTTGTGCAAATTATTCCCGTAATCGATTTAATGCAAGGCCAAGTGGTGCATGCCAAACGCGGCATTCGCAGCCAATATCAAGCCATTCAATCCAGCTTATGCAAAGGCAGCGCGCCATTTAGCGTAATTGATGCATTGTTGAAATTATACCCATTTCAAACCCTGTATATGGCAGATTTAGATGCCATTTTAGGCAAGGGCGACCACGCTGAGTTAATCACACAAATCAGCCAACAATACCCTGAACTGACCATCTGGCTGGATTGCGGCATTCGCCAAGTCAACGCGCGCGCTTTGTATCAAGGTAATAATAGTCATGGCATTAATAATCATGGCAATATCCGGCCAGTGGTGGGCTCTGAAAATATTGCTAATTTGCAAGATTATCGCGCCATTAGTTATGGTTGCGAAAGCCAGCATGTTTTATCGTTGGATTATTCTGCCACCTGCGCGATGGGCATAGCTGAGTTGCATAATAGCGCGCGCTTTTGGCCAGATAACACTATTTGCATGACATTAAATGCGGTAGGTAATACGCAAGGTTTTGATATTGCTAGACTAAATGAGTTGATCCAGCTAAATCGTGCCAGAAAAAGCCCATCTCACCTTTATGCCGCTGGCGGTGTGCGCAATTTAGCCGATATTCACACATTATCCAAAATGGGAATTGCTGGCGCATTAGTCGCCACGGCATTACATGCCGGCACATTAAACCAAGCGGATATTGAAACTATTGATGCGATAAAAAACCCGAGCTAGCTCGGGTTTTTTATTAATACCTACTTAAAACAATTTACTCGCAAAAATAATTTATTCTAAGTTTGCGTGAATAGCGCGCATACCTTCTTCAGTTAAGCCTTTTGCTTCAATTAAATCAGCAATAGCCGCTTCTAAGAAAATCAATGTTGATAATTCACACTGTGAACCCATTGGCATGGCTTTGGTTAATGGGAAGCTGTCATCTTGACCAATTTGAACCACTAAATCAGCCACATCTGCCATAGCA
>JAYWCF010000292.1:0-3272 GCA_043780715.1 Methylotenera sp.
AACGAACTTAAAAACCACCAAAATGAGCTGCATCACTTTAGGCTGCGCCTAACGGTGCTGGGTTTTTTGGTGCTAATCGCCTTTAGCATTTTGGCTTCACGATTTTATTTTTTGCAAATAAGTCGTTACGATTATTACCAAACGCTAGCCGAAAATAATCGCATTTCAATTGTGCCCATTGCACCAAACCGCGGCTTAATTACTGATAGAAACGGTGTGGTTTTAGCGCATAACTTTTTTGTCTACACCTTAGAAATCACCCCTTCCAAAATTGCCGATTTAGACGCGATTATTGCTGAATTATCGCAACTGGTTGAGATTAATAGCGGCGATTTAAAGCGCTTTAAAAAGTTAAAAGCGCAAAGCCATAGCTTTGAAAGCGTGCCAATTCGCACTCATTTAAATGAGGTAGAAGCTGCCAAATTTGCCGCCAATCGCTATCGTTTTCCCGGTGTTGAAATCAAATCGCGGCTGTTTCGCCATTATCCGCATGGCAAATTGGGCGCGCACATGATTGGCTATATTGGCCGCATTAATGATAAAGACTTGATTAAATTAGCCGAAAACGATGTGTTATCCAATTACAAAGGGTCTGACCACATTGGCAAAAGCGGCATTGAGCAATCTTACGAATCTGAACTGCACGGCACAACGGGTTTTCAGCAAGTAGAAATTGATGCCGATGGCAAAGCGGTTAGGGTGCTTTCTAGCACGGCGCCTGTTTCTGGCAATAATTTGGTATTGTCTGCCGATATTAAATTGCAAGAAATTGCCGAAAACGCATTTGGTGAACGCCGCGGCGCGCTGGTGGCGATTAAACCCAGCACAGGCGAGGTGCTAGCGTTTGTTAGCATGCCCACTTTTGACCCCAATTTATTTGTAGACGGCATTGATACTGAAAATTGGAAACTATTAAACGAATCACTAGACAAGCCGCTGATTAATCGCCCTTTGCGCGGCATTTATCCACCCGGTTCTACCTTTAAACCTTTTGCGGCGCTGGCCGGATTAGAAGCAGGCAAGCGCCAACCGCCATTTAGCATTAGCGATGCAGGCTATTTTATTTTGCCCAACAGTAGCCATCGCTATCGCGATTGGAAACCGGGCGGCCATGGCAATGTGGATATGCGGCGCGCCATTACTATCTCTTGCGATACGTTTTTTTATGGCTTAGCCATGGAATTAGGCATTGAAAAATTAACCGACTTTGCACGATTTTTTGGTTTTGGCCAAAAAAGTGGAATTGATATTGCCGGTGAAGTAGGCGGATTATTGCCCACGCCCGAATGGAAACAACGCCGATTTAAACAGCCTTGGTATAAAGGTGAAACCGTCATTGTGGGCATTGGCCAAGGTTACACACTGGCAACGCCCATGCAATTGGCGCAGGCAACCGCCATCTTAGCCAACAAAGGCGTGGCCATGCGCCCACATTTGGTTTCGGGCATTACCAATAGCAAAACCGGTATCAACACATTAAGTAAAGCGTTTATCAACAACACCATTCCTCTTAATGATAAAAATTTAGAGATTGTAAAACTAGGCATGATAGATGTAACGCTACCAGGCGGCACCGCCGCCGCTGTGGGCGCCAATGCTGGCTATAGTATTGCGGCAAAAACAGGTACCGCACAAGTGATTGGCATTAAGCAAAATGAAAAATACAACGAAAAATTAATTAATGAACGCCATCGCGACCATGCTTTGTTTATCGCTTACGCACCAGCCGAAAACCCAACCATTGCGGTGGCAGTCATTGTTGAAAATGGCAGCCATGGCGGCTCAACGGCTGGCCCAATCGCCAGAAAAGTAATGGATTATTATCTGCTGGGTAAGCTGCCAGTGGTTGAGCAAGCCAAAGATGCAAAAGCGGCCCCTACAGCAACTGCCACCACAACGGCTGCCGATGCTAATCAGCCAATTGTGAATGCGCCAGAGGAAGAACCGCATGACTAATAGCGCCATTTTTAATGTATTGGCTTTTGCAAAATCGCCACCTAAAGGCTGTTATGTTTAGCAATCTTGTACAACGCTTTTTTAGGCACATCGATTCGTTTCTAATTAGCTGCCTATTGTTTACGCTGCTAGTCGGTTTATTTGTGCTGTATAGCGCCTCTGGGCAAAGTTTTGGCAGAGTGAGCGCGCAGCTAATCAATATTGCCGTGGCGCTCACCGCCATGTGGATTGCGGCCAATATTCAGCCGCAATTTTTAGAGCGCATTGCACCGCCAATTTATGTGTTGGGTGTTTTATTGCTGATTGGCGTTGCCTTATTTGGCGATATTAGCCATGGCGCGCGGCGCTGGCTTAATTTAGGCTTTACTAAAATTCAGCCATCCGAAATTATGCGCATTGCCGCACCCATGATGCTGGCATGGTTTTTTGCAAAGCGTGAAGCAAGCCCGCGCATCCGCGATTTTTTCTTGGCCGCCTTATTATTAGCGGTTCCTATTTTGTTAATCATGAAACAGCCCGATTTAGGTACGGCATTATTAGTGTCTGCATCGGGATTTTATATTTTATTTTTAGCAGGCCTTAGCTGGAAATTTTTGCTTGGCGGCGTGGTTAGCCTTGGTGCATTAACGCCCATTTTTTGGTCAATGTTGCATGATTATCAACGCCGCCGAATTGAAATTTTAATTGATCCCACGCAAGATCCGCTGGGCGCAGGCTACCATACCATTCAAGCCACCATTGCGCTGGGATCTGGCGGCGTTACAGGCAAAGGCTGGCTAAACGGCACGCAAAGCCAGTTAGATTTTTTACCAGAACGCACCACTGATTTTATTTTTGCCGTTTTTGGTGAAGAGTTTGGCATGATTGGCAATATTATTTTGCTGGTTTTATTTAGCCTAATAATCGTGCGCGGCTTGGTGATAGCAGGCCAAGCGCAGACTACTTTTAGCCGATTATTGGCAGGCAGTATCACCTTAACTTTTTTCACATATGCGTTTGTTAATATCGGAATGGTCAGTGGCATATTGCCGGTAGTGGGTGTACCCTTGCCGTTAATTAGTTATGGCGGCACATCAATGGTATCGCTATTTATTAGCTTTGGAATCTTAATGAGCATACAAACTCATAAAAAATTAGTCGCGTCAGGATAAGTATTTTGAAAAATAAATTTGTTTTAATCGTTATGGGCACGCTTTTATTGGCGGCTTGTGGCGGTACTCAGCCAGTTAAGCCAACACCCAGCAGCAAGCAACCAAGCACAGAACCTTCTGGTGCCGCGCCTACAGCTAGCGCACCGTCTATCAGCACACCTCCAG
>JAYWCF010000293.1:0-22446 GCA_043780715.1 Methylotenera sp.
CCAAAATTTTGCCAACGGTGGTTTTACCTGCACCCATCAAACCAATAAAAAAAATGTTATTTGTTTCAGGCAAAATATATTGTCGCTTAATTTGTAAGCAAAAATGCCTATCAGGTTAATGATAGGCATTTTAAGGTATAGCGGCGATTCTGTCAGTTAAGACTTAATATGCTTATCTTAAGCCTAAACTCTCATCCATAATTTTTGGCGTGATAAAAATTAACAATTCACTCTTATCATCTTGTTTGGTGCGACGCTTAAACGCATTGCCGATAATAGGCAGGTCACCAAAGAATGGCACTTTGTCTACTGCATTACTTTCTGTTTGCTCAAAAATACCGCCTAACACAGCCGTTTCACCATTAGAAACTAACACTTGAGTTTTAACGTTTTGTGTATTAATAGAAGGGACGCCAGCAACAATTGTACCCGGCGAGTCTTTTCTCACTTCTAAATCCATAATAATTTTGTCATCAGGCGTAATTTGCGGTGTTACCTCCAAACTAAGCTCTGCTTTTTTAAAGGCAACGTTCGCGGCACCACTGCTGGATGCTTGTAAATAGGGAATCTCAACACCAGAAGCAATACGTGCAGTTTTCTGATTTGCAGTGGTAACGCGCGGGCTAGAAACGATTTTGCCTCTTCTATCGCTTTCAAGTGCTGATAGCTCAAGATTTAATAATAGACCTGCTGGCAATCTGAATAAGCTGAATGCAACGCTACCAAAAGCATTTGCAACAGGCAGATTTGAGTTAAGTCCAGTATTTCCATTAATAGAGGCAGTACCTGTTGCTAAGCCAGTTGAAACACCGTTACTGAGTGTGCCACCCACGCTTAGTAGATTTTGCCCAGGTGAGGTTGCACTTTGCACACCAAATCTTGCACCCAAGCTTTTACTAAAGGTATCTGCCGCTAGAACAAGACGTGATTCAATCATTACTTGTTTGATAGAAACATCAATTTTATTAATGATCGCTTGAATTTCTTCAAGTTTTTTTGCTGTGTCTTGTATGAAAAGCGTATTGGTTCGGGGGTCATAATTCACATTGCCGCGTTTAGATAAAATTCGGTTTTGTGTGGCTCCAGCGCCTCCAGAAGAATTAGTACCATCTAAAATTTTATTAAATTCGGATGCTTTTTGGTATTTAAGAGTAAACACTTCAGTACGCAATGGCTCCAAGTCTTCGATTGCTTGAGAGGCTTCTAATTGCGCTTTATCTTTTGCGGTGACTTCTTCTGCAGGGGCAACCATAATTACGTTGCCTGTTTTGCGCATGGTTAAGCCTTTGTTTTTCATGATGATATCCATGGCTTGATCCCAAGGTACATCTTTAAGTCTTAACGTTAAATTGCCGGTTACGGTGTCACTGGTAATAATATTTAAGCCTGTAAAATCGGCAATGACTTGCAATACAGAGCGCACTTCAATGTTTTGGAAGTTAAGCGATAGTTTTTCGCCTGCATAGCCAGGTTTAGAGCCTTTCACTAATTTGTTTGGATCTTCAATCACTTGACGCACATCAATAATAAATTTTTTGTCAGCTTGATAAGCCGATTGCTCCCAAATGCCTTTTGGCTCGATTGAAATGCGGCTATTTTTACCTTGTTTCATGGTATCAACATACAAAACAGGCGTATTAAAATTAATCACATTTAAGCGGCGTTGCAAATCGGCCGTTACATCGGTATTAATAAAATCGACAATGATTAATTTGCCTTTTTGTTTGATATTGATGCCTGAGTTGGCATCAGATAAATCCACAATAATGCGGCCTTCGCCATTTTTGCCACGGGCAAAATCTACATTGGTAATGGCATGGCTTTGACTTGATGTGCGAGCTTCAGCAAAGCGTGTTTCAGTGCTTGCGTTACCAGCGCTGGCCTCATTGCCTTGCAAAGTAATAATGACATCTTTACCGCTGATTACGGTGTTGTAGCCAACATTTTTAGTTAAATTTAGCACAACGCGCGTACGGTCTTTTGCTTGAGCCAATGACACACTTTTAAGTGCGCCTTGTTCGCTGGTAACGCTATTTTTATTTAAACCATTGGCTGTATTTGGAAAGTCTAAAGCAATTCTTGCTGGGTTATTAAGCGTAAAACCAGCTGGTGGGTTAATTAGCGCATCTTTCATTTGCAAACGAATACTTACGCGGCCACCCGATAAAGCCGAAAAATCAATATTTTCAATTTTATTGCTAAGTGATGGATTATCTTCTGCGGCATAGGCATTAGTAAAGCTCACACCAAAGCTGAACATTAGCAGCGTCAGTGTAAAAATTTTTGTCATTATTTTAAACATAGTCATTCCCATCATTTATTCTTGCAGATTAATACTTGCACTACGCTCAACCCAATCGCCTGTCAGGTCATCTTGCACAATTTCTTTGAGCGTAATATCACCCTCATTAATAGCCGTCACCAAGCCATAATTAGGGCCTAAATAATTACCAATTTTAACTTGTTGCACAGTATTATCAGGTGTCTTGACCAGTGCGTAGGTTAATTTATTGCGGCTCATTGAACCTACATATTTCAGGCTTTCCAAAGGATAAGCTTCAAGCGCTTCTTTTGGGCGATTAGTGTTAGGTTGTAAAGAGCCATTTTTATTAGCGGCCTTACGCGGTTTAAACGGATCGGATAATGTGCCATCAGCATTATATTGCAATGGTGAGTAGGGTAAAACTTCAGGCAAAGGTTCCACACCTTTACTCATGTCATTTGCGGCACTTGACATAAATTTGTCTAAATCATCGCCTTCGGTACCGTTACAGGCAACTAATACTATGCTGATTAAGGCTATAGGAACAACTTTAAATAAAGGAGGTAAGTGCGTCATTTATTTTTTAACCTTTATTTCAGACGCCTTTTTGGCAGCAATCTCTGAAGAATCTAGATAGCGATACGTTTTTGCTACTGCTTCTAGTGTGAGCGGGCCATCTTTTGTCTCTTTGTTTAAAGGCACAATAGCCATATCGTTAAGTGTCACAATTCTAGACAATTTAGAAATATCAGTCGCAAAAGCGCCAATATCGTGATAACTACCTTTAATTTTAATTTGAATCGGCATTTCGGCGTAAAAGTCGGCAATGGTTTCTTGGCCTGGCTTAAATAAGTCAAACTCTAATCCGCGGCCTAATCCAGCTTGGTTAATATCAGTTAACAAGCCATCCATCTGCGATTTATCGGGCAATTGTTTAAGCAGCGCACCAAATGTTTTTTCAATATCAATCATTTGTTGTTTATAGGCTTCAATTTTTACCGCTTGGCCTTTTTTGGTTAAAAAAACCTGACGTAATTCTTGCTCTTTGGCTTGGGCTTGATCAAATTCATCAATTTGTGGGCTCCATAAAAACCAATAACCCAATCCAACTAATATTAAAAACATAAAACCCAGCAATACCAATTTAACTGGCATTGGCAGGCTGCCGGCGTTTTTAAAGTCAATATTATTAAAATCATCTAATTTCATGTTAATTATGTCCCTTTGATTTTATTATTAGGCGCGGCTTCCGCCTTTTGGACTTTTAAAGACACATTTAGCGTAAAGTCATTTTGCTTAACGCCGTTCACAATAATCGATTTAATCTCAATTAAATTCGGCGATTCCATCCAGTTTGAAACACTTAAATTGCGCACCAGTGTTGCCACGCGTGCATTGGTATCAGCCACGCCTTCTAAGGTAATTAAATTGCCTTGTTGCTTAATGCTTTTTAAATATAGACCCTCTGGCAATTGCCTTGATAGCTCATCTAAAATCACCACCGATTGGCTGCGGTTTGTTTGTAGATTCTCAACAATTTGTTTACGCTCAAGCACATTACTGATTTGGTCTTTTAAATCTTTAATGGCCGCAATTTCTTTGTCTAAATTATTGATGGCTAGTTCTAACCTGCCATTGCGCTCAACTTGTGAGTCTTTTTTAGCGCCTAAGTATGTCCAGCCAGTAAACACAACGGCGCCCGCAGCAACCGCGGCCATTAAAGCCATTAATCCAAATTGTCGTTGCCGCTCAGCGCGCTTTATTTGGCGATGCGGTAATAAGTTAATGCGCATCATCTTAATCTAGCCCCCGCATTGCTAAGCCGCATGCAATCAGCAATGCTGGCGCGTCTAGTGAAGCTTGCTGCTGTTTTACTTTAGTGGCAAGCGACATGGATTGAAAAGGATTGGCAATAATAGTGTTCACTTGCGTGCGGTCTTGAACCAATACATCAATGGCTGGAATGGCCGCACAGCCGCCTGCTAACACAATATGGTCAATGCGGTTGTATTGTGTTGAGCTGGTGAAAAACTGTAAAGCGCGCGCTACTTCAGTTGAAAGTGATTGCATAAACGGCTGCATTACTTCATTTTCGTAACTTTCTGGCAGGCCGCCTTTGCGTTTTGCAATTTCGGCCTCTTCGGCCGATAAACCAAAGCGACGTTGAATTTCTTGTGTCAGTTGTGTGCCGCCAAAAGCCTGCTCGCGCACATAAATCGATTTATTGTCGTGCAACACATTAATGTGCATCATCACCGCGCCAATATCCACAATCATCACCGTTTGGTCTTTACCTTTATTCGGTATTTGATTGGCAACAAGGCTGTAAGCCGCCTCTGTGGCGTAAGTATCAACATCCATTACAATCACTTTTAAGCCGGCATCTTCTGCAGCGGCAACGCGGTCTTCAATCTTTTCTTTTCTGGCCGCGGCGATTAGTACTTCTACTTCATCTGGGCTATTGGCTGCAGGGCCAATCACTTGAAAATCGATATTGACTTCTTCTAGCGGGAAAGGAATGTACTGGTTGGCTTCCGCTTCTACTTGTACTTCCATGTCTTCTTCACGCAGTTCAGATGACATCATCACTTTTTTGGTAATAACCGCTGCTGATGGTAGCGCTAACGCAGTGCGTTTTTCGCGTGAGCCGAGTAATTTCCATGCTAGCTTAACCGCATCCGAAACCTGCTCTAGCGCCGCAATATTGCCATCCAAAATAGCATCTTTAGGAATCGTCGCAATTGAGTAGGCCTCAAGGCGATAAGAGCCTTTGCCCGTAGACGAAAGCTCAACCATTTTGACAGCCGAAGTACTGATGTCCACACCGATGAGTGGAGGTGTACTGTCGTTAAAAAAATCGAATTTCAAATTAAAATTCTCTTTCTATATTCATGGGTTACGCACAATAGTGATAATTTACATTAAATCCTAGCAACAAGTTTACGCCCTGTAAAGTAAATTTTAATTTAATGTTTATTCTGTGTGCACATTTACAACAGCTGTACCTTTTTTAATACAGCTTTCAACACGGCTTTAAATTTGTGGTCATTATGGCTAGTAATTCACTTTTTTTTGCAATTGCTTAAGTTTATTTTACATTCCAAGAGAGTAGGTTCTATGCAAAATATCCACTCAAGTTTTGGTTAATGTTTATTTAACTTATATACTATGGCTTGTGATTTAAATAATCATGACTTCATTCATTACAATATTTTGATGGTTTTAATGCATATGGCTCCAAAAAAATGGTGGCACTTTTTAATTTTATTTATTCTTGTGGGCAGTTTAACGCTGACGGCCATGGCGGCGCTGGCGGTGACTTTAATTTATCCTACGCTGCCTTCATTAGAAGCGCTAACTGATTACAAGCCAAAATTACCGCTACGCGTTTACTCGGCTGATGGCTTTTTAATTAGTGAGTTTGGCGAAGAGCGCCGTGCTTTCGTCAGCATTGATAAAGTGCCCAAAAATTTAATTGATGCGGTATTAGCGATTGAAGACCGCCGTTTTTACAAGCACGGCGGGGTAGATACCAAAGGTATATTGCGCGCCATTAAAAATAATGTGACTGGCAAAAGCCATGAGGGCGCCAGCACCATCACCATGCAAGTGGCCAAAAACTTTTTTACGACTCCCGGTAAAAAACGCACCATGGTGACCAAAGTCAAAGAGGCATTATTAGCGCTAAAAATTGAACGCACTTTAAGCAAAGATAAAATTTTAGAGCTTTATTTAAACCAAATTTATTTGGGTCAGCGTTCTTATGGCTTTGCGGCGGCTTCACAGGTTTATTTTGGTAAACCGTTGGCTAAATTAACCTTGGCAGAATCCGCCTTATTGGCTGGTTTGCCAAAAGCACCTTCTGGCTACAATCCTTTTATTCATCCTGATCGCGCGTCTGGCAGGCAACATGAAGTGTTGCGCGATATGTATCGTTTTGGCTTTATTGATGAAGCTAAATTTAAAGAAGCGATGGCGCAAAAGTTAAAATTTAAAACATCTAAGCAATCAACTGATGTAGCGGCTGATTACGTGGCCGAAATTGTGCGCCAAAGTTTGTACGAGCGCTATCAGGATGATATTTACAGCAGCGGCTTAAAGGTGTACACCACCATCAAAAAGCCGAATCAAGAGGCGGCAAACAGTGCGGTGTTACAAGGTATTTTAGAATATCAGCGCAGGCAAGGTTACCAAAAGCCCGAAAAAACCATTCATTTAAATGCGTTGCAATCGGATGATTTACCAAAAGCCTTGCAAGCTGAGCTTGAAGATACGGAAGAATACAACGGTTTTGTGCCAGCCGTGGTGACTGAGGTTTCTGCCAAGCTGGTTAAGGTGTTTAGTAAAAGGGGTGAAACCCTTGATATTAGTGGCGCAGGTTTAAGTTTGTTGCAAAAAAACTTGGCCGATAAAGTGGTTGCAAATCATAAAATTAAAGTCGGCTCTGTGGTGCGCGTTATTAAAAGCCAAGGCCTGTGGCATATTGTTCAACTGCCGCAAGTAGAGGCTGCTTTGGTGGCGCTAGACCCTGCAAATGGCGCCATAACCGCTTTGGTGGGTGGCTTTGATTTCAATAAAAACAAATTTAATCACGTCACGCAAGCTTGGCGTCAACCGGGCTCTAGCTTTAAGCCTTTTGTTTACTCTGCCGCGTTAGAAAAAGGCTTTACACCAGCCTCTATTATTAATGATGCGCCATTTACAAAAACAGCCGAAGAGGTTGGCGGCAACGATGCTTGGTCGCCTAAAAACTACGATGGCCAATACAGCGGACCAATGCGCATGCGTACGGCGCTAACCAAATCTAAAAATATGGTGTCGATTCGAATTATAGAAAAAATTGGCCCACGCTACGCGCAAGATTACATCACCAAATTTGGTTTTTCACGCAAAGATCACCCAGCGTATTTGACAATGGCGCTAGGCGCAGGCGCGGCAACGCCATGGGGAATGGCGACTGGATACGCCGTTTTTGCTAATGGTGGATTCCGCATTAAACCGCATTTGATTAGCAAAATTACCGATAGCAAAGGCAATATCATTGAGGAAATACGTTACCCACGCGCGCAACAAGATGCGCCAAGAGTGATTGATAGCCGCAATGCTTTCTTAATGACATCGATGATGCATGATGTGGTGCAAAAAGGCACGGCAACGCGCGCAAAACAATTAGGTCGTCAAGATTTAGCGGGTAAAACTGGCACCACCAATAATCAGGTAGACGCTTGGTTTGCAGGCTATAACCCACGCCAAGTGGCCATTGCCTGGATTGGCTTTGATCAACCGCGCACGCTTGGGCGTGACGAAACGGGTGGCAAAGCCGCTTTACCCATTTGGATTACCTATATGGAAACTGCCTTAAAAGGCATGCCAGATGTACCGTTCAGCGTGCCTGAAGGCGTTATGGCGGTAAAAATAAATCCAGCAAGCGGTACGCTTGTTGGTGAAGATGACGATGGAATATATGAATACTTTTATCAAGAAAATCCACCGCCCTCATCGCATACCTATTTGCCGCCCATGTTAGACCCAAATGACTCGAATTTCCCTGAAAGCATTACCGATAATCCCTTGCAGCCACAGCCGCCTACCTTGCCAGATGAGGCAAAGAGTGAGGCTGTTGTGACCAAGCCGCCAAGGGAAGCGCCTGCTGCACCAGCTAATAATCCAAGTGCGGCCAGAAAACCAACGCAAAATAGTAGCGATGCAGCCGCCAGAGTGTTAAACCCATCCGCTAATTAATTGAGTGGCCAAATGGCACGCGAAAATCAAGATCATATTCGGCAGATGATTGCCCAGCAGGCCGCGCGTTTGATGGCGGAAGACGGTATTAACGACTTTGCCTATGCCAAGAAAAAAGCCGGTAAACAACTAGGCGTAAGTGAGGCCAGCGTGCTGCCCACCAATGCCGAAATTGAAGAAGAAATCAGGCTGTATCATGAAATTTATAACGCCGATGAGCAGCCATTAGAGCTTGAAAAACTCCGCAAAGCAGCGCTAATTACCATGCAGCTATTTGAGCGCTTTAATCCGCATTTAACCGGTAGCGTGTTAGACGGCACGGCCGGAAAATTCGCGCAAACCAATATTCATCTGTTTGCCGATAGCGCCAAAGAAGTGGAAATGTTTTTGCTAAATATGCAAATTCCTTTCGAAAGCAGCGAAAAATCGTATCGATTATCAGACAAACCCAGCAAAGATAAAAAAGATAAAGTACGCAAAACCGTGCCTGTTTTTACCTTAGAAACTGAACTAGGCGTGCAAAAACTAAGCGTATTTGATGTAGATGATTTGCGCATTGCTACTAAAAGAACGGTGGATGGCAGTAATGCAGAGCGTGCAGATATTAACGATTTGCAGGCGCTAATAAACGCTTAAGTAAGGTGCTTTTTGCTAGCACTATCTATGTTCATTTGCATATTAAATTCTTCATCAGTCATTCTGAGTGTAGCGAAGAATCCAGTTTTTAAGGTTTAAGTAAATCCAGCTTTACAAGCAAATCTTGCCGCTTCAATTAAAGCAATTTTCTTGGCTCTGGTAATGCCTTTCAAGGCTTTTTCTCTAGCAAAAGCGTTTGGCATATCTTCAAACAGTTCAAAATAAACCAGTGTTTTCACAACGTGCTTTTTAGTAAACCCTTCAACCAAACCTTCGCGATGTTGGTACACGCGTTGTGGCAGATTGCTGGTAACGCCAATGTATAAAGTGCCGTTATATTTGCTAGCTAGAATATAAACGGCTGGCTGTTTGGGCATAAGAAATTAGCAGTCTTATTATGATGCTAGCAAGTATAAATCCATTAACACCAAAAATATCACCCCGTCATTCTGAGCAAAGCGAAGAATCTAGTTTGTAGTTTTTACTAGATGGCTAACTGCTGGATTCTTCGCTTCGCTCAGAATGACGGACTTTGAGTGATTCCTTGGTTTAACAAATACAGTGATATTCGTATGATTTTGCATTTAACTGTAAAACACCTTTGCCGCGCCTTCGGCTAGAGCAGCAGATGCAAGGTGACGAGGACTGTTTGAGGATTGAAAATCCGAGTTCTGCAGGCACCACGCAGATCCGGCGCTAAGACCGACGGATAAAGCGGCAATGGGGTAGCCTTTTCTTTGGTTTCATTCTTTTGGCTAAACAAAAGAATGAAACTCGCCTAGAGGCGAAATACCAATTAAATTAATCCAATAGTCTGTGCTTTTCTAAGTTCTTACTATCTTTAATTAGCATACAAATATATGCCCTATCATTCCAATTTTCACTTATAGCTACAGAATAATTAAGGGCTTTATTCTTGCATTCAACAAGGCCTTTAACTCTACCAATTAATCTTTCATCTTCTGAATTGTCTTCATAAACATTTTCCCAGTAATAAACATCATAATCAGCCTTTTCAACTACATATTTACATGAAAATTTTGATGAGTATTTATCACAGCCAGACTCTTCACCAAAGTAGTTTGTGTATATAAAATAAGCTATTACGAGAAATATGATTTCTTTCATGAATTTAGAAAATTATCCCTTCAGCCATCTCGCCACATCCATCGCAAAATAAGTCAACACCCCATCTGCCCCTGCGCGTTTAAACGCCAACAAACTTTCCATCACGCAAGCCTGTTCATCCAGCCAGCCATTTTGTGCAGCAGCTTTTAACATGGCATATTCGCCACTCACTTGGTAGGCAAAAGTGGGCACGCCAAATTGGTCTTTGACGCGGCGTACGATATCTAAATACGGCATACCGGGTTTTACCATCACCATATCGGCGCCTTCAGAAATATCCAGCGCCACTTCGGTCATGGCTTCATCCGAGTTGGCAGGGTCCATTTGGTAGGTGTATTTATTACCAGTGCCTAAATTGCCCGCAGAACCCACTGCATCTCTAAAAGGCCCGTAAAAGGCAGAGGCATATTTGGCGGAGTAGGCTAGGATTTTGGTGTGAATATGATGCGTGCTTTCTAAGGCTTCGCGGATTTGACCAATGCGGCCATCCATCATGTCGCTTGGCGCCACAATATCGGCACCCGCTTGTGCGTGCGAGATGGCTTGTTTGACCAGCACTTCTATCGTTTCATCGTTCAGCACATAGCCTGTGTCGTCAATCAAGCCATCTTGGCCGTGCGTGGTGTAAGGGTCTAAGGCCACGTCTGTCATAATGCCCAATTGCGGATAGGCGGCTTTTAAGGCTTTAACGGCGCGTTGCACTAAGCCATCGCTGTTAAAGGCTTCGGCGGCATCTAAACTTTTGAATTTTGCATCCACCACTGGAAAAAGTGCTAATAAAGGAATGCCCAGCGCAACGCATTCGCCAGCAGTTTTCAGTAGCACATCGATGCTTTGACGCTTTACGCCTGGCATTGAAGCCACTTCTTCAACGCGATTTTCACCTTCTAATACAAAAACGGGGTAGATTAAATCGTTGCTAGTGAGCACATTTTCGCGCATTAAACGGCGCGAAAATTCATCTTTACGCATACGGCGCGGGCGGGAATAGGGGTAGCTCATTTTGTTATCCTTTAAAAACTAGTTAGCCACAGAGGATATCAAGTACTCAGTAAAACCAGCTATTTTGTTGCCTAAGGTTTTAACAGGGTTTTAGTCGGTATTTTCTGTGGCTGAAAAAATCAAGCAAATACTTTTGCCAGCTCAGCGCCTGGCTCAGCTTGCCGCATAAACGCTTCCCCAACCAAAAATGTATGCACATGATTATCACGCATTAGTTTGACGTCTTCAGCCGTAAAGATGCCTGATTCGGTGACAATAATGCGATTATTTGGCAGATTTTCCAGCAAGTTTAGCGTGGTTTGTAGGGTGACATCGAAGGTGCGCAAATTGCGATTATTAATGCCCACCAGCGGTGTTTCCAACTGCAAGGCCAATGCTAATTCTTCGCCATCATGCACTTCTACCAACACCGCCATGCCTAAATCATGCGCCACTTTTTCTAGCTCACGCATTTGGTCTAAATCTAACGCGGCCACAATTAGCAAAATGCAATCAGCCCCCATGGCGCGCGCTTCATACACTTGGTAGGTGTCAATCATGAAATCTTTACGCAGCACAGGCAAATTGCAGGCAGAACGGGCTTGTTTTAAATATTCAGTATTGCCCTGAAAATATTCCGTGTCAGTAAGTACTGACAAACACGCTGCGCCGCCTTGCTCATAGCTTTTAGCAATTTCGGCAGGATTAAAATCAGCGCGAATTACCCCTTTTGAAGGACTGGCTTTTTTAATTTCGGCGATAACAGCCGCATTCCCCGCCGCGATTTTAGCGCGAATAGCACCTATAAAATCGCGCGGTTTGGCTTGGGCGCGTGCTAATTGTTGAATGGTTTCTGGGTTAACAATGGTTTTTGCGGTAGCCACTTCTACTATTTTTGTGGCTAAAATTTTATTTAAAATATCGCTCATAGTTGGTATTTATCTATTATTTTGAAATTTAAAGTGTTTTAAAAATTAACATCTTAAAATGTAATTTTGTTAATTATCGTTATTGATAAGTGTTGCCATTATGTTTAATCCAGCCACCATAATGGCGGCCTTGCGGGTCAAGATGCGTCCAATGTACAACGCCGCCTTTGGGGTTATACACGTATTCGCCGCGAAAGCTAAGAAAATCGCCCACTTGAATGTCATCAATTCGTGGTGCTAAATCAATATTGTGGGCAAACAGCAGTGTCTGCCCGCTAGCGATTCTGACTAAGAATTTTTGGTGGCGCGAACCGCGATTATCATCGGCCAAAATTTTGACCACTTTGCCACTATCTTGCACTTGTGCATCGCTAATTTTTGCTAAATACAGCGAATGTGCACTGCGCAAATTAGGCGTGTCAGCATTACTTTTCGAATCTAATTTAATGTCTAAATCGTTATTTAAAGCATTGCTGCCCAACGAATGATTGCTTAAAGATTTAAGTTGTAGATTTTGCGTTTGTGATTTGACCGCAGTGGCCGATTGTTTGCTGGTACTTAAATCGCTAGATTGTTCATTTTGTGAGCAAGCACTTACTAACAATGACAGTATTAAAATTTTGAATAAATTGAGCATTTAGGCGGCTTTAAGGGCTTCTAGTTTAGCCAAAGCTTGGCCGCTATCAATCACCATGCCTGCAAGGTCCACGCCTTCTTGCAAGCTTTCTGCAATGCCAGCTACATAAATCGCCGCGCCTGCGTTCATTAATACAATCTCTCTGGCTGGGCCTTTTTCGCCATTTAACACCGCTAAAACCATGGCTTTAGATTGTTCTGCATTTTTAATTTGTATGCTGCTTAAATCGTGCAAACCAAAACCAAACTGTGCGGGGTTAATATTGTATTGGCTAATTTCACCGTTTTTAAGTTCGGCCACAGCCGTGTCGCCAGTGAATGAAATTTCATCCATGCCATCCGCGCCGTGCACGACTAATACATGCTCTGAGCCTAAATTTTGCAATACTTTTGCTAGGGTTAAGGTTAAATCTTGTCTAAAAACGCCCATTACCTGCCGTTTGGCGTTGGCTGGGTTGGTTAGCGGGCCAAGCAAGTTAAATAGGGTGCGCACGCCTAATTCGCGCCTAACTGGGGCCGAATGTTTCATGGCGCTGTGATGGTTTGGCGCAAACATAAAGCCAATGCCAATGGTATTCACACAATCGGCTACTTGCTCAGGCGATAAATTAACATTAACACCAAGCGCTTCTAAAACATCGGCGCTGCCACAGGTCGAAGAAACAGAGCGGCCGCCGTGTTTCGCGACTTTTGCGCCTGCCGCTGCTGCCACAAAAGCTGAAACAGTAGATACATTAAAGGTTTGAATGCCATCGCCACCTGTGCCGCAGGTGTCTATTAAATGTGTGTTATCCGCTATGTTCACTTTGGTGGAAAGCGTACGCATCACGGTTGCGGCGGCGGTAATTTCATCCACCGTTTCGCCTTTAATGCGTAGCGCGATTAAAAATCCTGCAATTTGTACAGGCGTAAGTTCGCCCTGCATCACTTGCTGCATAATGCTTAACATATCGACGTGACTTAAATCTTGGCCTGCAATAAGCGAATCTAACGCTGCTTTAAAATTTATTAATGCCATTACGCTTAGTACGCCTTTAAAAAGTTATTTAATAAAGCATGGCCATGCTCAGTGAGTACAGATTCTGGATGAAATTGCACGCCTTCCACTGCTAACGTTTTGTGCTTAACACCCATAATTTCGCCAAACTCGCCATTAGCGTCTTCAGTCCAAGCGGTAATTTCTAAACAATCTGGGATTGTAGCGCGCTCAATCACCAAAGAATGGTAGCGCGTAGCGGTGTATGGGTTAGGCAAATCTTTAAACACGCCAGTATTGGTGTGGTGAATCAGTGATGTTTTGCCGTGCATCAAGGTTTTGGCCTTAATGATATGACCTCCAAAGGCTTGGCCAATACTTTGATGCCCCAAACAAACGCCTAGTAATGGAATTTTGCCGGCAAATTCGTGAATCAGCGGCACGCTAATGCCGGCCTCGTTTGGGGTGCAAGGGCCAGGTGAAATAACGATATGGCGCGGGTTCAAATTTTTGACGGTCGCTAAATCAATTTCATCATTTCGATACACTTGCACATCTTGGCCTAGCTCGCCCAGATATTGCACTAGGTTATAGGTAAACGAATCATAATTATCAATCATTAATAACATAGTGGCTTTGTCATTCTATTCAATTTTCTTGTAGTTTTTTTGTAAGTGGTGGTTTGGTAAGTAGCGTTTTGGTTATTGGACTAACTTTATTTAGATTCAATCAATTTTTCAAAATGGAAAGTTGAAACAGGTTTGCTAAAATAAAATCCTTGAAAATAATGGCAGCCTAAACGTTTTAGCACCTCAAATTGTTCAAGCTTTTCAACGCCCTCCGCCACAATATGGCACTGAATGGTTTGGCCGATGGCTAAAATCATCTGAATAATCGCCAAATCATTTGAATCGCTCAACATATCGTTTACAAATGAGCGATCGATTTTAATCTGCATAATCGGCAATTTTTTGAGATAAACCAAAGAAGATTGACCCATGCCAAAATCGTCCAGTGCAATCCTAACGCCTAATCCTCTTAAAACATTCATTTTATCGATTACATCATCAATATTTTCAATCACGGCCGTTTCAGTCAGCTCTAATTTTAAAAGATCGGCCTTAATGCCTGTTTTTTTAATCAGATCGCGCAATTCGTGCACAAAGTGAATATACAAAAACTGTTTTGCGCTGATATTAACCGAAAGCCTGATTTTACTTAATTTTTCAGAAGATTCCCATGCTTTAAGTTGCTGGCATGCTTGCACCAATACCCAGTTTCCTATTTTTATAATCTGATTACTTTTTTCAGCGATGGGGATAAATTCAGTAGGGCTGATTGCGCCTAGCGTGGGATGCGACCATCTCAGCAACACTTCAGCGGCAACAATTTCTTGCTGATCGTTAACAATGCCTTGGTAATGCAAATAAATTTCTTCGTTTTTTAAAGCGTTATGCAAGGCAGATTCTAAAACATGTTCGCGCTCTACATTTTCTTGCGTTAGCTCATCGTAAAAACGGAACGTATTGCGGCCTGCCGATTTGGCTTGATACATGGCTGTATCGGCATGTCTTAAAAGATCTTCAAAGCTAAATTGATCGCCATTAAATAAAGCAATGCCCAAGCTAGCAGTTGTATTAAACTCAAACAAATCAAATACATAGGTTTTGTTGAGTTCCATCAACAATTTCTGCGCTACCTCGTTGGTTTGACTGTAGGCAATATTGGCCAAGCCATCCAAGTTTTCAATAATAATCACAAATTCGTCGCCACTTAGCCTTGCCACGGTATCACCCGCGCGCACGGTTTGCTCAATTCTATTGGCTACTTCAATTAATAAGCGGTCGCCTGCATCATGGCCTTTACTATCGTTAAGCGATTTAAAGTGATCTAAATCGGCAAATATTAGCGCGCAGTGTGTTCTGGTGCGCTTGCTAGAAACGCAGGCACGTTGAAAACGATCAATCAATAAACGCCGATTAGGTAGGCCGGTTAGCGTGTCATAGTAAGCAAAATTTTCAATTTCTTGCTGTGCTTTTTTTTGCTGCGAAATATCGCGAATAAAGCCAGTCACCAAGGAAATGCCATCATCTTTTAAAGCGGTAATGGTTAACTCGACTGGAAACTCAGAGCCGTCTGAACGCATGGCGATTAATTCAAGCCGCCTGTCAAAAATGTGCTTTCTGCCTGTTAACACAAATTCGCGGTGCTTGGTTTCATGGGCATGACGTGAGCTAGGCGGAATAATCACTTCTGCTAACGATTTGCCAATAACTTGTTCTTTTTTGTAGCCAAAAATGCGCTCAGCTGCGGGATTAAATTCCACCAAAGCGCCATTTTCGTCAATGGTAACAATGCCATCTAAAGCGCCATTAATCACAGAGCGTAATTGTTTCTCACTCTGGCGCAGAGCGATTTCGGCTATTTTGCGCTCTGATTGCAACACTGAAATTAATAACATGATGATGACTAATGTCACCATTAGCATCCAAAGCGAAAAAATGCCTTCATTGCCGTTAACGCTGTAAAAAGAGCCATAACCATTAGCGGCAATAATGACGCCGATAACCGATAAAATGATGACGACTAACGACCCGCCAACAATGCCAAAATTCATAGACGCCCATACCAATGCCGGCAATATTAAGAATATTGACAACATTAATTGCCTGTTTAAGCTGGGCACAAATTTACTAATAATCAGTTCGCACACCACAAACAAGGCCAGCCAGCTTATTAATTGATACAGTTGGCGCTTATTAACTTTGAATGAATTGCGATGGATATTGAGCACTAAAGGCAGCGCGAGCAATACGCCAACGGTATCGCCCACCCACCATAAAAACCAAACTTTGCTTAGTTGGTCATTGCTTACTAACTGGCTTAAATGTAAGGTTAATGTGCCGCCAGAAGTTGATGCCAACATAGCAACAGCGGCGGCGCCAATTAGTAAGGCAATATCGCGCTGTTTAATTAAGGCATAATTAAATTGAAATTTTTGCAGTAAATAGGCACAAATAAATGGCGCTAGTGTATTGCCAATAGCCACGCCTAATGAGCTGAAAATTGATAGGCCTTGAGAAATTTGGACAAAAAATGCCGCAACAAAAATGGCAGGCAGTACAAGCTTGCCCCAGCGCATGATTGCCCCAGCCGCAATGCCAGACGGCAACCAGATTAAGGTCACAATCGATTCTTTGTAGGGCACCATTAAGCCAAGCTTTGCCGTTAAAAAATAGGCAAAAGCAACCAGCAAAAATCTCCCTACAGTTGAATTCATGTGTGTGAACATTTTGATCATTTCACATTCATTTTCTGCAGACCTAAAAAGGTTGTGTTACTGAATATCTAACCCAGCTTGCACCAACTCTGCCGCGCGCAGCACAGCGCGCGCTTTATTTTGCGTTTCAATCCATTCACTTTGCGGTACAGAATCGGCCACAATACCAGCACCCGCTTGCACATATAGCCGATTATTTTTAATCACGCCGGTTCTAATTGCAATTGCCACATCCATATCGCCATTAAAACCTAAATAGCCCACAGCCCCTGCATAAATACCGCGTTTGCTGGGTTCTAGTTCATCAATAATTTCCATGGCGCGAACTTTTGGCGCGCCAGAAACCGTGCCGGCCGGAAATGTCGCTTTAATCACATCAATCGCATCCATGCCAGGTTTAAGCTTGCCTTCTACATTACTCACAATATGCATCACATGCGAATAACGCTCAATCATCATATTATCGGTAACTTTAACAGAGCCAGTCACCGCCACGCGGCCCACATCGTTGCGACCTAAATCCATCAGCTGCACATGTTCGGCGCGCTCTTTTGGGTCGGCTAATAATTCATCGGATAAGGCTAAATCTTCATCGCGCGTTTTGCCGCGCGGGCGTGTACCAGCAATTGGGCGCGCGGTAACCGTGCCATTTTCAAGCCGCACTAAAATCTCTGGCGATGCGCCAACTACATGGTGATCGCCCATATCGTAATAAAACATATAAGGCGATGGATTTAAGCTGCGTAGCGCGCGATAAAGTGACAACGGCGGTGCGCTAAATTCTTGCGACATGCGCTGGCTTAACACCACCTGCATAATATCGCCATCTAAAATATATTGCTGCGCGCGCTCAACAGCGGCTTTAAACGCATCTTCGCCAAATTCCGATTGTGCAGCGGTCACTTTGCCAGCCACAGCTGCAGGAATCGCTACGGATTTGCGTAGCATTTTTACTAAATCGTTTAAGCGATTTAAGCCATTTTGATAAGCATTAGCCTCACTTGGGTCGGCATAAACAATAAAGTACAGCTTGCCGCTTAAGTTATCCACCACGGCTAATTCTTCAGATACCATCAGTAATACATCAGGCGTTTCAATCGCATCTGGCTTGGTGGTTTGCGCTAAACGTTTTTCAATATAACGCACGGTTTCGTAACCAAAATAGCCAGCCAAACCGCCGGTAAAGCGCGGCAAACCCGCATAAGGTGGCGTTTTAAAGCGCGCTTGGTAACTTTTTACAAAATCGAGCGGATTAATATTATCGGCCGATTCAACAACTGTTTGGCCTTGCAAAACTTGTACATGATGGCCATGCGCCACAATGCGTGTTTTGGCGGGCAAACCGATAATGGAATAGCGCCCAAAGCGTTCGCCGCCTTGTACGGATTCTAATAAATAGGAAAATGGTTGATTAGCCAGTTTTAGATACAAAGAAAGCGGCGTATCTAAATCGGCAAATGTTTCTAAAACCAGCGGAATGCGGTTAAAGCCTTGTGCGCTAAGCGCGTTGAATTGTTCTAAATTAATCGTGCTAAACATAAATTTCCTAACAGTTTCATTGGGTTAATTGCGGTGACTTATTGCTGTAAAAGGCAGAAAATTAATCTGCTTTTTTACAAGCTTCGCCACCATCGCCAACTACATGCTTCTTTGTTATTTAGGAAATACATATTTAATTATAATTAAGTGTTAATGATTTTTTAAAAATTAGTAATTAGTTGCCATCAAATCCACCGCATCACGCAGATGATGAATGAGTGCATCAACCGTGCCAATATTCATACTATACCCTTGATTATAGCCATAAGGCACAGCAAATATAAAGCATCCTGCATTTCGGGCAGCAGCAATATCGGTTTTAGAATCGCCGATTAATACCGATTCGCTGACTGACACATTAAATTTTTCGCAAACATAAAAAATTTGCTCTGGTTCAGGCTTCTTTTTTGGCAGCGTATCACCTGATACTATCAATTCAAAATACGGCAATAAACCACTTTTTTCTAACAACGGCATTGTAAAAGCGGCTGGTTTATTGGTAATACATGCCATTTTAACGCCAGTTTGCTTAATAGCTTGTAACGCCGCTTCTACTTGCGGATAAGGCTTACTTTCGGCCACAATTTTCGCATAAAAATCAAAAAATAGTGTTTGTGCCTGTGCCAATAAATCGGCTGATAATAAATCAGAAGCCGTTTCAACATCCACATTGCCAGTTAAACAGCGCTTTATCAATACCATCGCGCCTTCACCAATATAAGATTCTATTAATTTAGCATCTAAAATTGGTAAGTTTAAACCCGCCAACATGGCATTTGCCGCACGCGCAATTTCGGGCGCCGTATGAATCAAGGTGCCGTCAAGATCAATCATGACGGCTTTTACCTTAAATTTAAGCACTATTTAAAACGTATAAACTTAAAAATATATTACGATATTTTAGTTTTTAAACAGCCGCTAATGACGCACGCATGGCGCTAACAACCGTATCGTAGCGGTTTTTATCGTTTTCACCTGGCGTACCAAAAATCGCGCTACCCGCTACAAACGTATCAGCACCAGCACGTGCAATTTCCGCAATATTGTTGGCATTTACGCCGCCATCTACTTCAAGCCAAATTTGACGACCTGTTTTTTCGTAGTAAGCATCAATGCGCGCGCGCGCTAGTTTTAATTTTTCTAATGTTTCTGGAATGAATTTTTGACCGCCGAAACCAGGGTTAACCGACATTAATAAAATCATATCGACTTTATCCATTACGTGATCTAAATAGCTTAAAGAAGTAGCTGGGTTAAATACCAAGCCAGATTTACAGCCTAATTCGCGCACCATGGCCAAGCTACGGTCAATATGGTCAGACGCTTCTGGGTGGAAGGTAATAATGTTGGCGCCGGCTTTTGCAAAGTCAGGAATAATGCGGTCTACAGGCTTTACCATTAAATGCACATCAATTAGCGCGCCTACTTTTTTAGCTGTTTCGCGAATGGCTTCACACACCAAAGGGCCGATTGTTAGGTTTGGAACGTAATGGTTATCCATCACGTCAAAATGCACAATATCGGTACCTGAGTTAATCACATCTTCAATCTCTTGGCCCAATTTGGCAAAGTTTGCAGAAAGAATACTAGGGGCAATTCTAAAAGTTTTATCCATGGCGGCTATCCAATATTTTCTATGGTCATTATTTTATAAGTAATTAAACTGTAACTAAACACAGTCCTAATCCGTTATTTTAACGCCATTTTGCACTTTTAGCACAGGCGCCTTGCGTAACATGGGCCGATACAGCAAAATTAAAGTCGGTATTTTCACTAACAATTCAAATGGGTAAACGCCTAAAGCGCGCTTTAATATTCGTTAATGTTACTAATATGTTAAATGAGTTGGTAAAATAGCCGTATGCAGCTTTATACAATTGGTGTTAATCACACCACTGCCCCTATTTCAATTCGTGAGCATGTCGCTTTTAATAGCGATATTTTGCATCATGCATTAAGCGATTTAACCGCCCATAATGTGGCGGAAGCGGCAATTTTGTCTACTTGTAACCGCACTGAAATTTATGTGCAATCAGCAAATCCAGAGCCTGTTGTGAATTGGCTGGCGCAATACCATCGCTTAGATTTACACAATATTCAGCCTTACACTTACACGCTTAGCAACCAAGAGGCGGTTAAACACGCGTTTAGGGTGGCATCTGGGCTAGATAGCATGGTGCTGGGCGAGCCGCAAATTTTGGGTCAATTTAAGCAATCGGTAAAAGTAGCGCAAGACGCAGGCACTTTGGGCACGCTGTTGCACAAGCTGTTTCAACGCACATTTGAAGTGGCTAAAGAAGTGCGCACCAATACCGATATCGGCGGTAGTTCCATATCCATGGCGGCGGCGGCGGTTAAATTGGCTCAGCGTATTTTTGGTGATATTAAAAATCAAAAAATATTATTGATTGGCGCAGGCGAAATGATTGAGCTATGCGCCGACCATTTTGCCGCGCAAAAACCTAAATCAATGACAGTGGCCAATCGCACTTTAGAGCGTGGCGAATCGTTAGCCGCAAAAATCAACGCGCAAACGGTAAATGCCGAGGCGATTCTGCTCAACGATTTGCCAGCACGCTTTGCTGAATTTGATATTGTGATAACCAGCACAGCCAGTCAGTTGCCGATTGTGGGTTTAGGCATGGTTGAGCGCGCCATTAAAGCACGCCGCCATCGCCCGATTTTTATGGTCGATTTAGCCGTGCCGCGTGATATTGAGCCAGAAGTGGCCAAGTTGGATGACGTGTTTTTATATACGGTGGATGATTTAGCGCAAGTGGTAAACGATGGCATGGAAAACCGCCAAACCGCCGCAATTGATGCCGAAATGATTGTGGCTGCACGCGTTGAAGGCTTTATGCAATGGCTTAAAAAGCGCGATGCCGTACCCACTATTAAAGCCTTACGCGATCAAGCCGAAGCCGTGCGGGTTAATGAATTAGAAAAAGCATTAAAGCTGATTCAAAAAGGTGAAAACCCAGCCATTGTGTTAGATATGCTTAGCAATGCGCTCACCAATAAATTTTTGCATGCGCCCAGCCACGCACTTAATGCGGCACATGGTGATGAACACGCCAGATTAGAACAATTGTTGCGTCAGTTGTACCATATTAAAAATTAGCACATTTAAATTAAAAATTAAACAAAGAAACCCAGCATGAAACCCAGCATGATTAGAAAACTCGCTACCTTAAGCGAGCGTTTAGAAGAATTAAACCGCCTAATGAGCAGTGAAGGCGTGACCAATAATATGGATAATTACCGCAAAATTACCCAAGAGCACGCCGAAATCACGCCAATTGTTGAGCAATATCATTTGTTTGAAAAAGCCGAAGCCGATATTAAAGAAGCGCAAAGCATGTTGAGCGACCCCGACATGAAGGAATTTGCGCAAGAAGAAATTGAAAACGGCAAAGCCATGCTAGAAAAAGTTGAGCTGGATTTACAAAAATTATTACTGCCAAAAGACCCAAATGACGATAAAAATATCTTCTTAGAAATTCGCGCAGGCACGGGTGGCGATGAATCTGGCTTATTTTGTGGCGATTTATACCGCATGTACAGCCGCTATGCAGATCGCCAAAAATGGAAAGTCGAAATTATGTCGGCCAACGAATCCGAAGTAGGCGGCTACAAAGAAATTATCGCCAAAATTGAAGGCTACGGCGCGTACTCAAAGATGAAATTTGAATCGGGCGTGCACCGCGTACAACGCGTACCAGATACCGAAACGCAAGGCCGCATTCACACCAGCGCTTGCACAGTGGCGGTGTTGGCAGAGGCAGATGAAATCAACGATACTATTATCAACCCAGCCGATATTCGCATTGATACCTACAGAGCATCTGGCGCAGGCGGCCAGCATATTAATAAAACCGATTCTGCTGTGCGCATCACGCATGCCCCGACTGGAATCGTGGTGGAATGCCAAGAAGGCCGTAGCCAGCATGCTAACAAAGCGCAAGCCTTGGCGGTTTTGGCGGCTAGAATTAAATCGAAACAAGTAGATGCGCAGAATAGCGCGATTGCCAGCGAACGTAAAAGCCTAATCGGCAGCGGCGACCGCAGTGAACGTATCCGCACCTACAACTATCCACAAGGCCGCATCACAGACCATCGCATCAATCTTACCTTATATAAAATTGATGCGATTACCGAAGGCGATATGGATGAGCTGATTGGCGCACTATCGGCGGAACATCAGGCTGATTTGTTGGCTAGTTTGGGTGATGATAATTGAAGAATAGAAGAATAGTTTTTGAAGTTCAGGGCTTAGATGAAAAACCATACCGATCTTCCTTCAATCGAGACTCTATTGACAAGTTTTGAGTTTATT
>JAYWCF010000294.1:0-9006 GCA_043780715.1 Methylotenera sp.
GCCATTCCCAGCCAGTAAATCTTCAGGCTTTTGATATCTAGTCAGTAGTTCGTCCATTAAATCGTTGGGTAAAGCCTTTGCAGCTTTGGTTTGAGTCGGCATTTTTAATTACTTTCTGAAAAGTGCAGTTTGCTGCAAAATGACGCTTACACAAAATTATGGACACCCTCTGATTCACAAGAAAGTTGGTCAGATTCAACCCCCATCCCAACCTTCCCCTTAAAATTGGGAAGGAGCTTTAAACCCCGCCCTCAAACTCAATCTGTCGCCAAGCTTCGTACAGTAAAACCGCCGCGCTATTTGATAAATTCAAACTTCTGCTGTCTGGCAACATGGGCAAGCGCAACCGGTTTTCTGGCAAAAATTCAGCGCGAATTTCTTCTGGCAAACCACGCGTTTCAGGCCCAAATACAAACACATCGCCCGCTTTAAACTCCACCTTTGCGTAGTTTTGGCTACCTTTGGTGGTAATCGCAAATAGGCGTTTGCCAGCCATTGCTTGCTTAAAATCTGCCCAATTTTTATACACTTTTAAATTGGCGTATTCGTGATAATCCAATCCCGCGCGCTTTAATTGTTTATCCTCTAATTTAAAACCCAGCGGCTCAATCAAATGTAATTCGGCGCCCGTATTGGCGCATAAGCGAATAATGTTGCCTGTATTGGGTGGGATTTCGGGTTCAAACAGGACAATGTGAAACATAAAATACTTTCTTGATTGGCTGATTTATTTTTTAGGGTGAAATAAGTGTTAAGTTTATAGGCTGAAGACGTGAAGCACACCTCCAAAATCGTTGATTGATTCAGAAAACTCCCAACTTGCATAAATACCATGATCTACAAATTGACATGTTACGTCTGTAATTACCCTGCAACTGGCAAGCTTTCTATTTAATCCACTTAATAATGCAACGTGCTGCTTGCCCTTGTGTTGAAAACTTATAGGGTTTCCAACTGAAATTGAGCTTATCTGAAATTGCCATAATTGCTTACCAGATTTAGCGTCACGGGCTTTAAACCAACGATTTCCCGCATTATAAAATACTATGTTTCCAGCAGTAGCTAATGTTCCACTAGGTACCTTAAACTTTTCTTCACTATACCAAGCTAGTTTATTGTCAAATGGATTATATGCGGCTAAGCCACCAAACGCTTTTAGTTCTTGTGATATTGATATCGTGGCACCCATCCAAGGTTGCCCTTTTGCATATCTGCTGTCTGCAGGTTCAAAAGTCATGCACGTCACGTCAATTGATGCATAAAAGAGTTTTGTTTTAGGTGAGTATGCTGCAGGGTTTATACCCTTAGCCCCAATCTCAGATGGGCAAATATTTTTTGCGTTGTAATCAGTATGTGGGTTCGCATGAGCACTTTTACTCGGCACGCCCGTTTTTAAATCCACAATCGTTGCCCAGTTTACAAATGGGTGTACTTTTTCTGCTGCAGTCAATGTGCCGTTATCAGCTTGCCAAGTGTAGATAAAGCCATTCTTGTTAATCTGCGTGGCGTAGATTTGGTTTTTATTCTCAAATAAAATCACTTCATTAGTCGCGTCATAATCCCATTCATCATGCGGTGTGGTTTGCATCGCCCATTTCGCTATGCCTGTATCGACATCTCTGGCAAATACACTGCTGGCCCATTTGTTATCGCCTGGCCGTACATCTGGGTTCCAAACACCGGGGTTGCCTGTGCCGTAGTAAACCAAATTTGTTTTAGGGTCAAACCCAAAATAGTCTGTGACCGCGCCACCGCCATGTTGCCAGCCGTCTTTTTCTTGTTGCGGTTTTAGCCATGTTCTAACGCCAAGCTCTGGCTCGTTTATTTTAATTTTATCCAAGGCTAGCGGTTTGAATGAGCCGCCTTTTATATTGCCTCCGTTCACATCTTCATAAACACTTAATGCGTTGTATTGCGGATTTTGTTGGTTAAAATCCGCGCCGATTAATACTTCAGCATCGGGGCCAGTGGAATATGCTTTCCAAGCCAGTGCGCCATCTCTAAGGTAATACGCCGCCATAAAACAACGTACACCAAACTCGCCGCCTGCACAGCCCATTAGCACTTTGTCTTTCACTACCATCGGCGCATTGGTGTTAGTGGCGCCCGTTTTTGGGCCGGTTACTTGCGTTTGCCACACCACTTCGCCTGTTTTAGCATTCAGTGCCACCAATATTCCATTATTTTGTTGCAGGTAAATCTTGCCATCGCCAAACGCTAAACCACGGTTGACGTTATCGCAACACAGTACGGCTTGTACGCTAGGCTCTTGTTTAGGAAAGTAACTCCATATAATTTTTTGGTCGTTGTTTAAATCCAGTGCATAAATATTATTAGGAAAGGCCGTGTGCACGTACATCACGCCATCAATCACCAATGGCGCGCCTTCGTGCCCGCGATTCACGCCTGTAGAGAATGTCCAAGCGAGTTTTAGATTTTTAACATTTTTGGTGTTGATTTGACTAAGCTGGCTGTAACCTTGATTGTTGTACTGCCCACGAGCATGTGCCCAGTTATTGGGGTTTGCCATGGCTTTGTCTAAATCTGGTGCGGCTTGCAGTTGCAACGAAATAAGTAATGCCGAAAATACGTAAATATTATTTTTATTCATTTTCTTTGCTCCGTTATTAATTATTAGTGAGGAAGCGTTCTTGCAATTACCCAACATTCTACATGCGTTGCGCCTGCTTGTTTTAAGGTTTTAGCTAGCTCATTTAGGCTGGCGCCTGTGGTCATTACGTCATCTACAATCGCAATGCGTTTACCACTTAAGTTGGCTTTCACTTTAAATGCGCCCTTTATATTTTTAACGCGTTCTTTAAGCGGCAGGCTGGCTTGGGGCGGGGTTAGGGTTTGGCGGGTGACGCTTTTATAATCTAGCTTTGATTTAGTCTTTATATTTAAAGCCTTGTCTGCGATTTTGGCAATTTCTAAGGCTTGGTTAAAGCCGCGTTGCTCTAATCGGGTTGGATGCATAGGCATGGGGATGATTAAATCGATATTTTCAGCGCCATTAATCAGGCTGATTTTTTCACTGAGAAGTTGCCCAAAGGTGTGGCTTAAGCTGAGTGTGTTGCTGTATTTATAGCGCTGAATCATGGCATCCATTGGGTAATGGTATAAAAATACAGCATGGGTGGCATCGAAATAAGGTGGTGCGCTTAGGCAGCTGCCGCACACTTGGCCGCTAGAGCTTAATCCGCATTGAGGGCAGCTGTTGGCGGGTAGCCAAGGTAAATCTTTTAAGCAGGCTTGGCATAAGCCGTAGTTTTCTGTTTGATTAGCGGCACATAAAAAGCAGTTTTCGCGCAAAATAATGGCCGAAAAAAACTTTAATTTTGACAAGTGACTATTTTTTAACCAATTGTTTATTATTTGCCTCATATTGCCTTTACAGCTTATAATTCTTAGATAAATAGGCTTGTTGTTGTGGTGAGTTTAAGCTACGTACAATCATACATAAGTCAAATATAAGCCAAATCTACGTATTATCAAAGGGATGCATCATGCTTGAAACGATTAAACAGCCAACACAAGAATCAGTGTCAGAATCGGTTATTAACACAGACGCACTGAAACGTGGCGCATGCCAAAGTGATGTTGAAATTAATACGGTTAATCGCTGGAGTGTGGATGAGATTGTGGCTTTATTTGAGCTGCCGTTTAGCGATTTGATGCATCAAGCGCAAACTGTTCATCGCACCAATTTTGACCCGAATGCCGTGCAAGTAAGCACACTTTTATCTATTAAAACAGGTGGTTGCAGTGAAGATTGTGGCTACTGCCCGCAAGCGGCGCGTTATCACACTGAAGTGGAAAATGAGCCATTAATGAGGCTAGATGATGTATTAGCCGCTGCGCAAGAAGCAAAAGATAATGGCGCCAGCCGTTTTTGCATGGGTGCCGCATGGCGCGGACCAAAACAGCGCGATTTAGAGCCAGTGCTAAAAATGATTCAAGAAGTGAAGGCAATGGGTTTGGAAACTTGCGCCACTTTAGGTATGTTAAAAGAAGGCCAAGCCGAGCAGCTAAAAGAGGCTGGTTTGGATTATTACAATCATAATTTAGATACCGCGCCAGAATTTTATGGCGATGTGATTACCACGCGCACTTACCAAGACCGCTTAGATACACTTGGCCGCGTACGCAGTGCCGATATTCATGTGTGTAGCGGCGGAATTATTGGCATGGGTGAATCGCGTAATCAGCGTGCTGGCTTGCTGGCGCAGCTGGCCAATATGGAAATACCACCTGAAAGTGTACCGATTAATTTGCTAACGCAAGTGGAAGGCACGCCTTTGCATGGAACGGAAGAATTAGACCCAATTGAGTTTGTGCGCACCATCGCGGCGGCGCGCATTACCATGCCAAACAGCTATGTGCGTTTATCGGCCGGCCGTCAAAGTATGAATGAGGGTATTCAAGCGCTATGCTTTTTAGCGGGTGCTAATAGTATTTTCTATGGTGAAAAATTATTAACAACGGCTAACCCAGAAGCGGCAACGGATAAAAAGTTATTCGCTAAACTTGGTATTAATAAAATTTAATCATCAATAAAATTTAATCACTAGCCTAATAAATTAAATCAATGTTAGCGGCATTAAACCAAGGGTTAAGCCTATTCTCAGGCTTACAAAAAGAGCTTATCCAACGTAAAGCGGATGGCTTATTGCGCCAGCGCAGGCTATTAGATTCACCACAAGCCGAGCATATTATTGCAAACGACAAGCCTTATTTATCGTTTTGCAGCAACGATTATTTAGGCTTGGCGAACCGCCCAGAATTAATCACTGCCATGCAAAAAGCGGCTGGTGATTCTGGCGTGGGTAGCGGCGCATCCAATTTGATTACCGGCCATCATCGCTACCACGATGCATTAGAAAAACAATTGGCAAAGTTTGTAGAAATGCCCGCTGCTCTGTTATTTTCGACTGGTTACATGGCCAATATTGGTGTGATTGGCGCGTTAATGGGTAGGCATGACGCGATTTTTGCGGATAAATTAAATCATGCGTGCTTAAACGAAGGTGCGTATTTATCGCGTGCCGCGTTTCATCGATTTGCACATAATGATGTGGCTGCGCTAGAAAAATTGCTTAAAGAAAGTACGGCGCAACATAAGCTAATTGCCGCCGATGCCGTGTTTAGCATGGATGGCGATATTGCACCGCTAGCGGAATATTTAGCGTTATGCGAAAAATATGACGCTTATCTTTATATTGACGATGCACATGGTTTTGGCGTTTTGGGTGAGCATGGCAAGGGCAGTTTAAGCCATCTTAATTTAAAGTCGCCACGCATTATCATGATGGCAACCTTAGGCAAAGCGGCAGGTGTTGCAGGTGCATTTGTAGCGGGCGAGCAGGTGGTAATTGATTACTTGATTCAAAAAGCCAATAGTTATGTTTATTCAACGCCCGCACCGCCAGCGCTTTCCGCGACATTATCGGCAGCGGTAAAGATGATTGAAAATGGTGACGATTTGCGCGCACATTTACGCTTATTAATTGCCACGTTGAAAACGAATTTAGATTTAAAAAATTGGCAGTTACTGCCATCCGATACCGCCGTTCAGCCATTAGTGGTAGGCAGTAACTACGCGGCTTTGGCCTTAAGTGAGCACTTGCAAGCGCTGGGTATTTTAGTGCCAGCCATACGCCCGCCCACTGTGCCAGTGAACACCGCGCGATTACGTATTTCATTATCGGCCGCACATTCTGTTGATGATGTATTAAGCTTAGCCAATGCAATTAATCAGGCCGAAAAGTTGATGACTGAAAGTGGTGAAACCGTATGAGCGCACATGTTGAAATAATTGGGCAGGGCCAGCCATTGGTAATGTTGCATGGCTGGGGCATGCACAGCGGCGTTTGGCAGCCGCTGATTAAAAAATTATCGGCGCAATATATGCTGTATTTGGTGGATTTGCCGGGCATGGGCAATAGTCGCCCGATTGAGCCGTATCATTTGCATGCGCTGGCGGATGAAGTGGCGCAAGTGATTCCAGGTGTTTCAGATGTGCTTGGTTGGTCGCTAGGTGGCTTGGTTGCTCAACGCATCGCTTTAAATCAACCAGACCGCATCAGGCGTTTGGTTTTGGTTGGCTCAACGCCATGCTTTGTGAATAAAGCAGGCTGGGATGCGGGTATTAATCCTGCTAATTTTGAATCGTTTGCACAAGCGGTTAACAGCGACTACAAAGCCACCATTATGCAGTTTTTAACCCTGCAATGCATGAAAGCCGACGATGCACGTAGTACGCTTAAGCAATTACGTGCCAGTTTTGATACACGCCCAACACCTACGCAAACCACCTTGCAACGCGCTTTGCATATTTTACTAGAGTCCGATTTGCGCGATGAGATTGCTAATATTCGCAAACCTACTTTGCTGATTCATGGCGATAGAGATACTTTAGCGCCAGTGCAAGCGGCGCATTGGATGATGCAACAGTTGCCGTATGGATTTTTGCGCGTTATTTCAGGCAGTGCGCATGCGCCATTTCTTTCCCATTCTGAGCAATTTATTGCCGCGCTTAATCAGTTTTTAGAACCTTAATTATTACCCTAAACAACAATAGATTGCCCTAATGTCAGATTTAAACGCACAAGATAGTTATTGGATGGATAAAGCGCGCGTGCGTGCATCGTTTGATCGCGCTGCACAAACCTATGATGCGGCTGCTATCTTGCAAAAATTGGTTCGCACTGAAATGTTAAGCCGTTTAGATTTAGTTAAAATTAAGCCGCAAGTGATATTAGATGCGGGCTGTGGTACAGGACACGGCAGTTTTGCACTGCAAAAAAAGTTTAGTAGCGCACAAGTGGTATCACTGGATATTGCGCTTGGAATGCTGCAAAAAACTCAGCAACAACAGCCTTTGTTTAATAAAATATTTAAACAAAAAAACTTAATTTGCGCCGATATTGAACATTTACCCATAGCAAACAGTAGTTTAGGCATGGTTTGGTCAAACCTTGCTTTGCAGTGGTGTAATGATTTAGATGGCGCATTTAACCAGATAGCGCGCGTTTTACAACCAAACGGCTTATTAATGTTCAGCACGTTTGGGCCAGATACCTTAAAAGAGCTGCGCGCCGCGACCAATAATGGCAATACCCATGTTAGCCGATTTATTGATATGCACGATATTGGTGACGCCTTAACCCGCGCAGGCTTTAGCGCGCCAGTGCTGGATGTTGAGCATTACACCTTAACCTATGATGATGTGAAAGCTGTTATGCGTGATTTAAAAGCCATAGGCGCACATAACGCCACCGAAGGCCGTGCGCGTGGCTTGCAAGGTCGCGGCTTTTTGCAACAATTGGCCCAAAATTATGAGCAGTTTAGAGTAAATGGCAAACTGCCAGCTACTTTTGAAGTGGTGTATGGACACGCTTGGAAGGCCGAAACTAAGCCAGATTTAGGCATTGGTGTTTCGCCGATTACCTTTAAAACCTATAAATAATGAAACAAGCATTCTTTATTACCGGCACCGATACAGGCATAGGCAAAACTTACATTGCATGCAAATTGATTCAGCAATATGTGGCGCAAGGCTTTAAAGTGGTTGGTATGAAGCCTGTAGCCGCTGGTTGTGATTGGGTTGATGGCGCGTGGGTGAATGATGATGTGCTAAAGCTGGAAGCAGCCAGCAACGTAAAAGCACCGCGTGCGCTAACGAATCCTTATAGCTTTAAAGAACCCATAGCACCGCATATTGCCGCAGAGTTAGAAGGCAAGATTATTGAGATTGAAGTAATCAAGCAAGCGTTTGATGAATTATTTGAGCTGGCTGATATAGTGATTGTAGAAGGCGCTGGCGGTTTATTGGTGCCTTTAAACAACACATGCGATATGGCCGATTTGGCAAAGGCTTTAAACATCCCTATAATAGTAGTTGTTGGCATAAGGCTTGGTTGCATTAACCATACTCTGCTAACAGTTGAAGCAATTAAAGCGCGAAATTGCCGCTTAGAAGGCTGGATTGCCAACAAAATAGATCCAACAATGCCGTATTGTGAAGAAAATATAGCCAGTATTGCGAAAAAATTAGATTTAATTGTAAAGATTGATATTTGAATTTTTAACTAATTTTTAATTAGTTGTTTTAAATCAATATGTTAGTTATCTATGTTGCAGCACAAACTATCGTGTGCTATCTGTTAGCCCGTACGGGCTATTGCCGCAAGCCACACACCTCCCTATGATTGGAACTGTCGAATTTAGTTAGTTAATAAATAAGTTTTAGCAGGTTCAGTTTTTTAATTTTTATAGGGGTTTACAATGAAAAAGATTTTAATCGCATTAGGTTTTACATTAGCAGCAGTATCAGCACAAGCAGCGACTTTATCATTATCTGATCTTGGTTCAGTGACGTTCTCATCAGCTACAATCTCAGCTCCTACAGCTGGTCATGATGTTATTACTGGTGCAACAGGTGGTACATTTGGTTTGCTTTCAGTTGACATGGATACAACTTTTAGAGCTACTTTTTTAGGTAAAGAAGCTGGTGATGTTAACTTTTATGTCGTAAATGGTGTAAATGTTGCTAATTCAGCTAACAACGTTGCTAGTGTTGGTGATTCATTCACGTTTGATGTTCTTGCGGGCGCTATTAACTTCGGTTTTAACGATGCAGTAACTGGTGTTTCAGCTTCAAACATTGGCGATAGCATCAACAAAATTGCCTACATTGCTAACAATGGCAATTACATTGATGCCGCTACAGGTAATCCATACGCATTCTTAATCGGTTTCAACGATTCTGGTTCATTAGATGGCGATTACGATGACTACGTTATCGGTGTTAGCGCTGTTCCAGTTCCAGCTGCATTGCCATTAATGGCTTCTGCATTAGGTGCTTTCGGTATTGCACGTCGTCGTAACAAAGCAAAAGCTGCTTAATAGTTTATTAAAATTTAAAATTTTTAAACCATAGAACACCTCTATTCCGAGGTGTTCTATTTTGGAGTAATAGTTTGTATATTAAAACAGCGTTTATCT
>JAYWCF010000295.1:0-3229 GCA_043780715.1 Methylotenera sp.
TTTAAGCTAGGAGTATGGGTGGGCGTTGCAGATTTTGTTGTGGAATTGAAGCGTAAATTTGATGATTGAAACTATACACTTGAGTGGATTTTAAATTAAAACTAGGGTTAATCGGCCCTGAAACACCCGTTAATGCGCATGAATTACTGCACAAATTTGCACACAACGATTTGCAAGAAGATTTTGACTGACTTTTATGTGCACTTTTACTTGCCATGTGTTGATGACAAGGCATAGCTTTCATTGAAACTTGCGCCACTTCAGAGTGATGCTGTATCGCTTCAATCTGCATGTCGCTGGATTGCATCAAACTATTGCAAATCAACATATTAGCCGTTGCCAATGCCTGCAAAGGCATTAACACCAATAATAAACAACAAACAAAATTAGTGAGTCGGCTAAACATATTTCTAGGATAACGAAATAAACCTTTTAGTTCAAGCATCTGATTCAACAAAACAGTAGCGAATATCCACCACTTCATACATCTCTTCACTTTTGGGCGTAATCACTTTCACCGCATCGCCCAAACCCTTACCCAGCATGGCTTTTGCCAACGGCGAAACCCAGCTGATATAACCTTTGGTAGGCTCTAATTCGTCTTTACCAACAATGCGATAAATATGTTCGCTATCGTCTGCCAAATTAAATAAAGTCACCCAAGCGCCAAAAAATACTTTTTCTAGATGTTGCTGCAAACTGCTATCCACAATTTCGGCTAAATCCATGCGCCGCATTAAATGGCGGCAGCGGCTATCAATCTGGCGTAAGCGACGCTTTCCGTAGATATAGTCACCATTTTCACTACGATCGCCGTTGCTAGCCGCCCAAGAAACCGTGCGCACTACTTCTGGCCGCTCAACTTTATATAGCTGATGAAACTCGGCCTGCAAAGCGGCAAAACCTTGCGGGGTAATGTAGTTTTTTTCGTCTGTGTTACTCAATTTAAACTAATAGTATTAGTTCAGTGGCTGAATAAACGAATTTTTATCTAACAATTGCACGTCTTGCACAAAGTAATTCGATTCGCCAAAACAGCTGGTTGGAATGCCAATATGCTCTTCATAAATCAGGCGCACGCGTTTGCCCACGGTTTCGTTAATACGCTTGGCTACGCGCGCATCCCGCACGGTAAAAAAGAATTTTTCGGCTTGCGTGCCGGGCATAGAAACCAGTACCAACTCACCCTCATAGGTTTTGCACACAAAGCCTTTTTGCGATAGTTTTTGCACATAT
Source organism: Methylotenera sp. (assembly GCA_043780715.1). Lineage (GTDB taxonomy): Bacteria > Pseudomonadota > Gammaproteobacteria > Burkholderiales > Methylophilaceae > Methylotenera_A. Next base: position 1,237 of record JAYWCF010000295.1, read on the forward strand.
CCCGCCCGCTCACCCGATGAATACACCCAATTGAGCGCCGCCCAAGTGTATAAGCCGAATAAAACAATAGGGATTAACAGCGCCCATAAAAAGATTTTGAAAAGTTTTGCTAATTTATTGAGCATTTATTGTCCTTATTCATTTTTGTCCTAATTAAGCACGTTTCAGTTTTGCTAATGCGCCATTTTAACGCATGTTACCCTACAATATCGACATGTTGAATTTAACGCCGCATTTAATCGTATGCTCCACCGCCCGCCTCAGTCGCGGCTTGCAATTGCATCACCAACAACAATTATCGCTTAATCAAACGCAGTGGCAAACGCCGCAAATTATGACTTTGCAGCAATGGTTAACGCAATTAATGCAGCAAGCCATGTTGGCAAGTGATGTAGATGTAGCGCATTTTCCTGTGATTTATTTGACTGCGGTAGCCGAAAAAATGTTGTGGCAACAAGCCATTCAAAGCAGCATCGAAAAACACCGATTAGCTGAATTATTTGATGTGGCCAGCCTTGCCGATGCGGCCATGCAGGCCAATCAGCTATTGGTTGAATGGCAAATTAGCGATGCGCAATTAAACGATTATTTTCAATCGGTAGAAACGCGGCAGTTTTTGCGCTGGCGGCAGGCTTTTCAAGCCTTGTGTTTAGACAAAAATGCGCTGGAAAGCGCCAGAGTATTGGCTATGCAAATTGACTATTTGGGTAAATGCACACTGCCATTGCCAGCCAGCATTGAGTTAGCAGGTTTTGACCGCATAACGCCGCTAGAACAGCGATTAATTGCTAATTTGCAGGCAAAAAATGTAAATATCACTTTTTTGCAGCATCCACAAAAAAATGACAATGCCCAGCAAATAGCTTGTGACGATATTAACGCTGAATGCCGCGCGGCTGTGGCTTGGGCAAAGCAAACATTAACGCAAAATCCACAAGCCAATTTGGCTATTATCACGCCAATATTGGGCAATATTAGAAGCAAATTAGCCGATTTATTAGACGATACTTTCCACCAAGAAACTTTGCATCCAAGCTTGTATGAAGCGCCGCGCATCATGGATTTTTCGATTGGCGCGCCATTAAGTGAACACGCGATGATTGCCAGCGGCTTGCGATTGTTGCGCTTGGCATGCAGCAGCCAAAGCGCTGCACAAGCCGATTTAAGCGCGCTATTGCTGGATAGTTATTGGGGCGATACAGCCGAAACCGATGCGCGGCATTTGTTGGATGCGCAAATGCGCAAAAAATTATCACGCCATGTTAGCTTGCAAAGCCTGCTGGTTTTAGCGCAAAAGATGACTGAAACTGGGTTTGTCTCTTTTTTTGCGCATATAGCAACGTTACAAAATGCACAGATACAATGGCGCGGCAAACGCCGTTTGTCTGATTGGGCGGCGCATTTTAGCCAATTATTAAGCGATATCAATTGGGCCAATACGCGAATTTTAAGTAGCTACGAATACCAAGCGCAGCAAGCATGGCTAAAAGCGCTGCAAAATCTGGCGGATTTGGATGCTTTAACTGGCCCAATTTCGGCAATGGATGCCGCCAATAGGCTGAATCAAATATGCGCTGCCAGCATGTTTTTGCCCGAAACCAAAGGCAGGCCAAATATACAAATATTGGGCATGTTAGAAAGCAGCGCGATTGCCTTAGATGGCGCATGGGTGCTGGGCATAAATGACCAACATTGGCCGCCACCAGCAAGACCAAACCCGCTATTGCCGATTAAGCTGCAACGCGATGAAAATATGCCCAACGCCGATACCGATATTCAGGCGGATTTTGCGCAAAAAGTGCACCAGCGCTTAATCAATAGCAGCAATACCATTATATTTTCTTGGGCGCATAAAGAAGCCGATCGCGAATTACGCGCCTCACCTTTGTTAAATGATTTGCCCTTTGCTGATGCCGTTTCGCCGATTAATACGCTGGCTGAAACTCTGAGTATGCAGGCGCAAGCCTCTATTGAGTTGATTGATGATGCAATG
>JAYWCF010000296.1:0-3223 GCA_043780715.1 Methylotenera sp.
AAGCGAAGAATCCAGATACTCAAACATTGCATGGATTCTTCGCTTACGCTCAGAATGACCCCTATGGTTTTAATCAGAAGACAGGCATTTTAATCAGAATGACAGGCGTTTTAATTAGCCGCTTTGCAAATGGCAATAAATTCCTCTGCCGCTAGTGATGCACCACCCACCAAGCCACCATCTACATCTGGCATGGCAAATAATTTTTTAGCATTGTTGGCTTTAATACTGCCACCATAAATAATCCGTACATGGTTAGCCGCCTCAGAGTTGCGCATGGCAATTCGGTTGCGAATAAACGCATGCACCGCTTGCGCCTGCTCTGGCGTGGCGGTTTTGCCTGTGCCTACTGCCCAAACAGGTTCGTATGCAAACACCATATTTACTTTCATGGCTGCCGCAAAGCTTTGGTCATTTAATGTTGCCATTACCGCATCCATTTGGCTGGCAATCATTACTTCCGTTAATCCTGCTTCATGTTCTGCCAGTGTTTCACCCACGCATAACACAGGCGTTAAGCCAGATTTTACAGCCGCATCAAACCTAGCCGCAGCAGTTAAATTGGTTTCGTTAAACAACACGCGCCGCTCGGAGTGACCTAGTAGCACATAGCTACAGCCTAAATCGGTCAGCATATGCGCCGCCACTGCGCCTGTAAATGCGCCTTTGTCATGCTGATTCACATTTTGCCCGCCCCATGCAATATTGGTGTTGCTTAATAACTCGCGTGCCTGAAAAAGATACGGATTAGGTGGGCAAATCACATAATCGGCCAGCGGATAATTGCATACGCCATCAATAACGGCCTGCAATAATTGTTGGTTGCTGGATATATCGCCATGCATTTTCCAATTGGCGATGACTAATTTGCGGCGATTGGTTAGTTGGTCGCTCATTTGGCACTTCCACTTTTAACGATTACATTGGCCTTTATGATGGGATTTAAGTGACCTTTTTTATAGCGCTCTGCCATTTTTTCGCATGAAATAGGTTTGATATTTGCAGCGTGCCCAGCTGAACCAAATGCTTCATAACGCGCAATACAAATGTCTTTCATGGCCACCGTCGCCGCCGTTAAAAACTTTCTTGGGTCAAATTCTTTTTTGTGTTGCTCAAAAAATTGCCGAATCGCACCGCTAGATGCCATGCGTAAATCGGTATCAATATTCACCTTGCGCACGCCATATTTAATACCTTCTACAATTTCTTCCACTGGCACACCATAGGTTTCACCCATATCGCCGCCATAGGCGTTAATGATTTTTAGCCACTCTTGCGGCACAGATGATGAGCCGTGCATGACCAAATGCGTGTTGGGAATGCGCGCGTGAATCTCTTTAATACGGTTGATGGCTAAGGTTTTGCCAGTAGGCGGCTTTGTGAACTTATAAGCGCCATGCGATGTGCCAATGGCAATCGCCAGCGCATCTACGCCTGTTTTGTCTACAAAGTCAGCGGCTTCTTCTGGGTCGGTTAATAATTGTGATTGGTCTAAAACCCCTTCGGCACCAGAGCCATCTTCTTCACCCGCCAAGCCCGTTTCTAATGAACCTAAAACGCCTAATTCACCCTCAACAGAAACACCTATCGCGTGTGCAAATTCCACAATTTTTTTGGTCACATCCACATTGTATTGGTAGCTAGATGGCGTTTTAGCGTCTTCCATCAATGAGCCATCCATCATTACGCTAGAAAAACCAGAGCGCATGGCTTGAATACAAACCGCTGGCGTATGGCCATGATCTTGATGCATAACGACGGGGATATGTGGGTAAGACTCAATCGCGGCTAATACCAAATGCCTTAAAAAAGCCTCGCCTGCATATTGGCGCGCGCCAGCAGAACCTTGCAAAATAACGGGGCTATTGGTGGCATCGGCTGCCTGCATAATGGCATGCACCTGCTCCATATTGTTAACGTTGAAAGCGGCAATGCCGTAATCGTGTTCTGCTGCGTGATCTAATAACTGACGTAATGAAACCAGTGCCATGTTGTCCTCTAGCGGTTTTAAAGGTGAGTGATTGTGCGCATTTTGTGCGCCATACTGTTTAAGGCTGTTTTAAGCACATGCATTTTGTTTATGTACTTAATAAATAATAACACTTATGTCTTATATAAGACATTAAAAATAGCTTTATTTGATATTCAAGGCTTGCTGGTAATCCATTGCGTATCTTTTGATAGCGTTACAAATCCAGTACAAGTTTTGAAAATGATTATGGGTGTATGAGAAGATATTGGCTTAATTAAGCTTATTTCCCACATCGTTTAAGAATTTTTAAGCTCATATTCTTCATAAGCATTAATGATTTTTTGCACCAGTGGGTGGCGCACTACATCGGCGGAAAGGAAATGCGTCATGGCGATGCCTTTAACGTCTTTCAAGATTTTTTGTGCTTCAACTAAGCCGCTTTTTTGATGGCGTTGCAGGTCAATTTGCGTCACATCACCTGTAATTACGGCCTTAGTACCAAAACCGATGCGCGTTAAAAACATCTTCATTTGTTCAGGCGTGGTATTTTGCGCTTCATCTAAAATAATAAAGCTTTGGTTCAGCGTTCTGCCGCGCATATAAGCCAATGGCGCAACTTCAATTGCGCCGCGTTCAAACATTTTATTCACCGTATCATAGCCAGCTAAATCATAAAGTGCGTCATATAAAGGGCGTAAATAAGGGTCTACTTTTTGATTTAAATCACCTGGCAAAAAGCCCAACTTTTCGCCTGCCTCAACCGCTGGGCGCACTAATACAATCCGCTTCACACGGTCGCGCGTCATCGCATCTACCGCGCTGGCAACGGCTAAGTAGGTTTTGCCAGTACCGGCTGGGCCAATGCCAAAGGTAATATCGTGATCTTGAATTTGCTGCAGATACGAAATTTGGCGCGGTGTGCGACCATGCAAATCGCCACGGCGTGTCATCAAAACAGGCATGGCGGTGCTAGATACATCTTCTGGCTTTAATTTATCAATTTCCACCAAGCCTAATTGCACGTCTTCCAGCTCAAGCGGTTTTTTAGCGCGCACATAAAAATTCTCAATCAACTGCGCGGCCATTCTGGTGTTATCTAGTTTTCCGCTAATATTAAACGTACCACCACGGCGATTGATATTCACCTCAAGCGCGGTTTCAATTTGCTTAATATTTTCATCTAGCGCGCCGCATAAGTTGTTTAAGCGCACGTTATCTTCAGGCTGTAAGGTGATTTCCATGATTTAAATA
>JAYWCF010000297.1:0-8907 GCA_043780715.1 Methylotenera sp.
ACGATTTTTACATCGTGCTTTTCGGTGCTTGGTTTATTCGATGGCTTAGGCAAGTTCATGGTTAACCCTTGCACACCAGCAGTTGTCATCAAAATAAAAATCACCAATAGCACATAGGCTAAATCCAACATCGGTGTGATGTTGATGGTGTCGTAGGGCTGTGCATCATTCTGTACTTGCATTAAAAACCCTTACTCCGTCTTAATACTGCGTTGCTCACCAAAAAATAGTCCTTACATATCATGTATATGCCGCGTCCCATTTTTTGGTTCGCGCCTTGTCTTAATTAGCAGTAAGGGTTTTTAAAAAATTACCCAGCCAACTTTTTAGTAACCAAACCAATTTCGGTAATGTCTAGTTTTTTGCAAATACCCAGCACCTCAGATACTTTGTCAAAATGCGCTGTCGCATCACCTTTAAGCACAACAGGCAATTCAGGGTTGCTGCTTTTGTATTCACTTAAGCGCTGCTCTAAAGTCGCCATATCCACTGGGAAAGCATCTAAATAAACGCTGCCATCACTAGCAATCGTTATCGCTCTAGTCTGGGGTTTAGCAAGGCTGGCCGAATTAGCTGTTTGCGGAATATCCACCTTAACGCCCTGCACCGATGCGGTGGTCATGATGATAAAAATCACTAGCAATACGTAGGCTAAATCCAACATCGGCGTGATGTTAATCTCATCGTATAGCTGGTTTTCTTCCTTTATGCCTTCTGACATGGCTTATTCTTTACCGAAAAGCTCAGCTGAGCGCGTGACAAACTCATCCACAAAAATCTGCATGGCAATGGTGATGTTTTTAATGCGGCTAGCTAAATAGTTGTAGCCAAATAGCGCAGGAATCGCCACCGCTAAACCGGCAACGGTTGCTAGCAAAGCAGCCGCAATACCTGGCGCAATGGCGTTTACGTTTACATCGCCCGCCGCGGCAATGGCCGCAAAGGTAATCATTACGCCCACTACCGTGCCTAATAAACCTAAGAAAGGGCCGCCAGAAATCGCAATAGTGAGTAACACCATTCCTGCGTTTTGGCGTTGTGTTTCGCGCACTAAATCGGCATCAATCGCGGCTTTAATCGCATCCATCGATGCGCCACTTAGTGAAAGTTTTTGGCCTTCGTGCTGGCGCTTTTTCATTTCGCGCAAACCCGCTTGATACAATTTGAACAGATTGGAATGCGGGTATTTAGCGCCCTTGTCCAACTCTAATAAATCGCTGGCGCTGGATTTTTGAAAGCGCGCCAAGAATTTTTTATTGTCTTTATCGGTGCGCGATACCAACATGGCTTTACTCCACATTACCCACACGCTAATTACAAACATGACGGCTAAGATACCAATTACAATCTTTGCATCTAGCGTTAAGCTATTTACTAAAATAGATAAATAATTTGCTTCACCTTCCCCTGCTTCCTCACCACCTTCACCAGCAGAAATGCTTACCAATTTACTATCCACACCCTGACTGAGAGCGCTTAGTTGAATATAGCTTGCCGTGCGCGCAATATTCGATATTTCTAGCTCATCCATTTCGCCTGTAAAACCTTCACCCACTTTAATATCCGTGGCCGTATCTACTGTTGGCACAGTAGCCGTTGCAGCTTCTACACCATTTAAATATAAGATTGCCTTACCTGCATTTAATGTAAACGCAATATGTTGCCAAACGGCAGGTTTTAACTCTCCTCCTTTTAATGCGGTATCGGCTACTTTAAGGGTGAGTGATTGGCCATCTATTGCCAAATTAATATTGTTTTCTTGGCTGTACAAGCTGGCGGTTTGTGGCAAGGCACTCGGTTTTACCCAAGCGGACCATGTGAAGCCAGCACTGGCGTTAGTGGCGGTGCTGGCAGGAATTACCAAAGCTTCGCCTGTGAATATGGCGCTTTCACCCATTAACCCTGCCTTTTGAGCAGATATTTTCCCTGTTGCAAATAAGCCAGCGGGCGAACTATCTTGCAATAACGCTTTATCAGAAAATTGAAACAAGGCAACAACATTAGCATCTATCATCATTTTAGGGCTTGCGTTACTAGTAGCGCTTTCGTTGCCCGAGTAAATCCAAATATGTGCATCTTTATCGGCTTGACTAATTTGCGGAATTTGCACCCAAATAATGGCCAACTCATTCACCGCATCAAATTTTTCGATAAAATATTTAAGCTCTGTTTTGTCATCTTGGGCAATAAAGCGAATATCAGAGCCATCAACATTGACAGTACTGAAATCAAAATTTCCAGAATGCAAACGCATCACCAAAAGTGGCTGCGTGACAGCTTGAGTGATACCTGCGGCATTAATAGTCACCTTTTGCCGTACAGTCCAAGCGTCGTTCCATTGTGCCTGCGCCAGTGTTGAGGCAAACAAAAATATGAAAACTATCCAGGCGAAAAAAAGATTTTTAGGTGTGAATTTGTGCAGATTGATTAACATCGTTGAACTAACTAAAATTGTTTGATGAATGTTAACGACACAATATTTCAGCTTGGTTAAATCTATATGACAAAAAAAACAAAACGCCTAGTCCGTTAACGAAATAGGCGTTTATAAAGACTGCTTTTTTTGGTTTTTTATAAACCGATACTAATCACATCAACATAAATCAGCGATGGCAACTCTGGTTTTAATGAGGCTTGATTAACCGATTGCGCAACGCTATTTGCAACCGCTTTCGTAGCTGAATTGACGGCGTCTGGCGTGGTTGAAACACCTGCACCTGCAAAGCCGGTTGTAGCCGCAATTGGCACGCCTGATGAAGCGCCAGATACCTGAATATTGGTAGCATTTAGCACAATTGGCGCCACAATTAACAAATCGCCCGCCTCAATACCTGCTTCACCAGCATCCACAATTGGCGCAATCAAACTTACCCTGCCTTTTAGTGGCGCTAGTTGCGGACCGTTCGGCCCATCCGGGTCATAAGTCTGCGCACGAATACCACTACCTGCCGCCACCCCTTTTACGACAATAGTCGTATTTCCATCTACATCCGTTTGCACAACACGTTCTGGGATTGATGTTGCCGTTTTAGATCCACGACCTGCATCAATAATGCCTTTGGTAGACCAAACCGTGATGTCACTACCAAATTGCGTAATCACTTTAGACTGATTCACCTCAAAGCCATTATTAGCTGTAGCACGAATTGCACCGCCTTTTTCGGTTATCACGCCCACATCGTCTGCTGCGCCGCCGGCCACACCTACATTAATCAAACCGCCTGGCGCCAACAAATCGATACTACCGCCATTGTTGGTGGTGATTTTGCTTTTGAATAAAGCAATATCACCTTGGTTTAAAGTTGGAAATAAACTGGCAAGGGCTTGATACCCTCTATCATGCGAGCCTGATTTTGCAAAAGTTTCACCCGATGCCAATAACTCGCTGCTTAAATGCCTGTTGGCAAAGATGGTTTTAGTTTCAACACTGACGTTGTTAAATAAAGTCAACGCATCAGCCGCGCTAAGCGCCGTATTACCTGTATTTTCACGCATAAAATCAGTTAAAGCATTGCTGGTTGCAATACGATATTGCGCTATTTTTATTGCATCACCTGCAATCACTTTCGGGCCTGTGCCAGTGGGTAATATGTATTGATTAATATAGCCTTGCACGTTTGCACCCTTACCCAAACCTGCTTGTAAAGTTATCGCTGCACCTTGTGCTGGCAAAGCAGAATTACTGCTTTGGATTAAATCGCCAGTTGGCCCAACCAAGCCTGCGCTGCCTGTGGTAGTGATATTGGCGCTGGTATCCGATAAATCGATATTGCGCCCAGCTTGCACTAACAAGTTTCCTGGCCCCGCTAAAGTAATATCGGCCACTTTTACGTCATTGCCCGCTTTAATTAAGGTAATGTCGCTGGCGTTATTGTTTTGGGCATCTAATTTCACATTAATAATATCGTTGCCAGCTACTATTTTGGCTTGCTTGGGCAAGGTAATTTGACTGTTGATTAGCGCTGAAATATTGCCGTTGTTGGCCACAATCATGACTGGGTCTGCGTTATTTTTATGCAATAACTGCGTAGCAGGAATTTTAAGTAAGGCGCTGGTATTTCTATAATCCGAATTGCGTAATGGATGTTGAATATTCGCCAATAACTTAGCATCGGCATCCGACATGCTAATATTAGAAATATTAATATTGTTGGATGCCAATAATTTTAAGTTTCCTGTTGCCGATGGCATTAACACCACTTCGCCTGCATCCGACCCAATAGAAACATCGCCACTGTGGGCAACGGCCGTTACTGTTGCAGGGTAGTAATTCAAACTATCCAACACGCCTAAATCTAAGCCTTGTACTTGGCCAAGGTTTCGCTGCGATGCTTTACCAAATCCAATATCACCCAGTAAGCTGCCCACGTTCGCTTTTGCGTCATCCGCATAAGTATTAAAGTAGGCATTAACACCTGTTGCGTTAATTTGTGGTGCATTGGTAGTCGATTGCGCAATTTGCGTTGGGTTAATCACATTTTCGATATAAACACTTTTATCGGTATTCACGTTAAAACTACCATTTTGCAGCGCTAACACTGTGCCAAACGTATTACCCTGCTTTTGAATACTGCCGCCAGCGTTAATATTGCCTTCACCTTTGGCCACAAAGTAAACACCATTATTAATATCGCCACCCGTAGCAATATTTAAATCGCCGCCGCCGTTAATCACTTGGTTGCCTGTGCTGCCGTTGGTATCAAAACGCGCCGTGGTAGCTGCTGATGCTGAAAAATTGGAAATACTACCTTTGGCTGCAATATTAATATCACCACCACCAAACGTAGCCAAGCTTTGTCTAAACAAATCTGGACGCACCCACCATGAAGTATCTAAATTGCCACTGCCACCACCTTGACGGAATAGCCATTGATTAATGAGCTGACGACCTGTTGCCGGTTCGCGACCCACAATATTACCTTGTACATTAATGCTAACATCACCGCCATCGGTTAAATAAAGCGGCTTAATACCTGCCGCTGGCGAATCGAAACCCGCTAATACATTGGCTTGGCGGCCTGCTGTGTAAATGACTGAGCCAGCATTGCCCATGGTTAAATTGCCACCTGCGGCAATGTCAATATCGCCTGTACCTGTGCGAATCGCTTTATCATTTCCAAGCGTGATATTGCCAACGTTTTGCGTTGAGAGCACATTGGCCGCATCCAAATCGGCACCTGCCACAATGCGATAAGCCCATGATTCGCCCTCACCCACAGTGCCGGCGGTCGCGCCTGTTAGCGTGGTATTGGTAAATCCATCACTTAAACTGCCGTTAAAACTAATATTATTTCTGGCGCGCAAGGTCAGTACGCCTGGCTCGCCACCTGCACGCGTAGTGGAATATAAATTCCAATCGCTTGCTGCAGTGCCAACAGTTAAGCTTGCATTGGATTGAATCTCAGTACCTGCGCGTAAATGAAAGCTTGTATCAGCCGATTTACCCAAGCTAGCAACAATGCTATCTTTATTCGCCATAAAGCTGCCCACGTCATTTGCCACAGTGGTATAACCCAGCTTTGCGCCTGTCCCAGAGCCAGCTGCAATCGTATTCACGTTAGTAAATATTCTTACCGCTTCTAATATAGTGGATTTCGCACCCGTAATAGCACTATTTAGCGCAGTAACGGCAACGCCATTACCACTACCAGCGCCAATTCTAGGCGCGCGTAAATGTATATCACCACCTACAGCGCCCGCACCGCCACTTACGTCTATTGCAGAGCCTGTTTTTAAATCCAGCTGATTGGCAACAGTGAATATTTCTACTTTACCGCCTTCTTCGTTCGCCTTAGTGCTGTTGGCTTTTAGGTTGGCTGTGCTTTCTAGCACAACGCCGTTCTTGGCGTACAAGCCAATTTTGCTATTTTTTGGCGCCGTGGCAATAATGTCGCCACTCACCGTAATGTGCCCTGCATCAGCACTCACAATGGTTTCGCGCGCTTTAAGCGCATTTACATCTGTGCCCGTAATATTCACATCACCTGTACGCACGCGATATTGGCGACTTTCGTTAAAACCCAGCGCTTGCTTATCGGTAGAAGTTAAATTTGGATTGACTGAATCGGGCAAGGCATTTACATCAACCACCAATTGGCCTGCTTTGCCTGTGCCTGCCGCCGCGCCGTTTAATGTGCCATTCAGATTAAGCGTACCGTTTAATGCGGCTACTTTTACCACGCCTGCATTGGCATCGCCTTGGCTAGTCACATCTACCAGAGCACCTGCATTTACATTTATGTTACCCGTGGTCGAGGCAAGTGTTACGCTGCCAGCAGGCGCATATTCTGTTGTATTGTAAAAAGTGGTAGCGGCAGAGGCTGCGCTAATATTAGCGCCAGCGGCTAAGTTGAGATCATTGGCAGATATTAAAGCCAACTTACCGGAAGCTAAATCAATATTGCTTGCAACAGTCAACGCGTTTGCTTCAATATTTAACGCCGCGCCTAAGCCTTTTTGTGTATTGGGAGTAGCGTTTTGTAATTGGGTAATGCTTAACGCGTTATTACTTTTAAGGCTGTAATTAGCGGCGGTGTCGGCCGTGATGCGCCCAGTATTGATTGTGGTATTGGCCACATTAAAATTAGCTTCGCCGTTATTGGCAACGCGCACTTCATCGGCTTTAATGCCTAATGCGTTAAAGCCTGCGATTGTGGTTATGCCAGCTGCAGACTCAGTGCCATTTAGTTTCACATTAAGCGCACTAATCGCTAAATCTCTGCCAGAGGCATCTGTTGGCGTTTCAAAAACGGCGCCTTGCGTATTTTTAAGCGTAAAAGTACGCGCTGTGATACTGCTGGCAGCTGCATTAGCAGGCGCTGCATTTTCACCGCTGGCTAAATGCCCGGCAATACCAGCGGCATTAATGGTTAAATCCAGCTCATTATTACCAAAATTAACCGAGCCAAACGTATCGACATTGTTATAGCTATTAAGGGTTAAAGTATTCAATTGGCCAAGGCCCGCTAGCGCAGCCGCATTAATAGTTAAGCCAGAAACACTGGCAGGCGCGTTGCCTATCAAAATACGATTTGCCCCAAACGTAGCGCTGCCACCGTCTTGCAAGCTCACAACACCATTTAAATTAGACGATTTTGTGGCATCTACCACCAAGGATTTTCCTGTTTTAAGAACGCTACTTGCTTGAATATCCAAATCACCAGTAGTGGCACTGGCAGAACCGCCTGTGCGGCTGTAACTGATATCGCTACTTGAAGAAAGCGCTAATAAAGCACCTTCTCCATTGGCTTTAAGTTGTGTTTTTACTAATGTTTTAGAAGCGGCACCTGTATCAATAGCGGCGTCTGATTTTACCCTTACCATATTTTTTGCGGTGGCTATAACTTCTGGATTTTTAATTACATTAGCGGTGTTATTTTCGATAGTTACTGTTTCTGCACTGGTGGTAATTTCAGTCACGCCGTTTTTTAAATCACGCCTACCGCCTATTAATAAGCTATCAGCATTTAATGCATTCACACTGGCCGCAGTTAATTGCAAACTTCCGTCATCTGTACCAATACTAGAAACAATGCGAATATTGCTTGAGCTAATATCAACTTCTAAACCATCACCACCTGCTACTTTATTGGCCTTAACTGCACCATCAAGCGCTAATTTTGCGGCATCAATCGTCAGGCGTCCAGCATCCATCGGCCTACTTACATCTAATCCATTTGTATTATTGGGGTTGGCAAAATAACTATTAGCGCTGGTTAAAATGTATTGAGATGGCGCTTTAGATACCGTGCCCGTTGCTGGCCTAAAAAGAGCACCATCGGTAATTTTAAAAGTTGACCATGTGGCGTCTCGCGCACTTGTACTTAGATCTGTACGATAGCCACTAGTTAAGTTTGAGCCATCTAATTGAGGTACTACTTGATTGACTAGCAATTGTTTGCTCGTATTTGCCTCAACCAAAAATGCGCCAGGTACCAAAGCATAGCGCGCTGGCAATAATGTATAAGTGCCTGTGGCTAAGCCTGGCACACCCGTTAAAAATACTGACTCACCTACCCCAACTGAAGCAGAACTAGCCGCCCAAACCTCATCAACAGGCGCATAGTTGGCGCCAAAATTAGGCATAACAGCATAGGTATTAGGCTTAGCTAAGATATCTTCGCTGCCACCAATGCCAGGAATCCACTCATAAGCAAAGGTGTCGCCACCGGCCGATAAATCTAGCAAGGCATTTGGCGCAACGCTTACTTGATCCGACTTGATATCAATATTTTTATCTAATAAAGTCGTTTTGAAAGTACCTGGATTAAACGAATCCAAATAGCGCTCGCCACCCGTATCGGTACGCAAAAATGGTATTAATTGGTTGTTAGCCGAAATTGATGTGACGCTGCTGCTGGTAAACGTGATGCTATTATTGGTGCTTGGGTCAGAATCTTTAGCATCCAATATAACTCGGCCAAAAGGTGCTGTTATTACACCATTTTGCACAATATTATCCGCCTTAACACTTAAAACCCCCGCTGCAGAAAGCACTGGTTTGGCCGCTTGGCCGTTTGAATTAATTGTAAATGTGCTGCCTGTGCCTAATGCCTGTACGCCAAACTGCACGCCCGTGTTGGGGAATACTTGGCGCGCGGTAAAATCGATATCACCATTGGCAATTAAACCGCCTTTGCCATGAATGTCTAAACTGGTGTTAATTGCGGTTTTATTTACGCCTGCTACCACCACCAAACCGTCTACATAGAGCTGTTTTGCTTGCGCGGTTAATTTACCTGTGCCAGATACAATCGGGTCGTTTATATATTGGGCGATATTGCTTTGACTTTTGTTGGTTTCAATTTCAGTAATACGATTGCTACTTTTTAATGTAATGTGGTTGGCGTTTAGGTTGGCAGCGCCATTATCTTTCACCTGAATCAAGGGTGTATCCAATTTTAAATT
>JAYWCF010000298.1:0-8829 GCA_043780715.1 Methylotenera sp.
GAAACCAATATGTCGGATTACCGTGGCCCATTACTGTTGGATAATAGCGATGAAAAACAAAGGCTCAAAGTTTTAATTGGCATTTTAGTAGTTAGTTTGATTGGCTTACTTTACATGCTGGACAAACATGCTTGGTTACCAAAAATGGGCGGCCCTTTTGCTAAAAGTTATCGCCTGATTCGCAAATCACCCAATACGCCAGAGGGCTTGCAACATGCGGTTAGCAGCATGCACGCGTCGCTCAACAAAACGGCTGGCTTTAGTTTATTTAACGGTAATTTAAATCAGCTTTTTGAAAAGAAACCCGCTTTTAAACAAATCGAATCAGAATTCAATCAGTTTTTTGGCTTATCGCGCCAAGTATTCTTTGAGCCTAATGCCAAACAGGCCGTTGGCAATGAGCCGCTGCAATGGTTGGCGCAATTTTGCCGTCGCTGCCGCGATTGCGAGCGTGGCTTAATTACCGACGCACTGACAGTAAGCAAGGCTTAATTCATGTCTTTTTCGAATCCTTGGTTGTTATGGTTGTTACCCTTGGCGTTGCTACCGTTAGTGTTTCAGCGTGCGCATAGCAAAAGCTACTCTTGGCTGGATATGCTGCCAGCCGATCCATTATCCGATCTAATCGGCTTGATTTTAAAAGTGTTAGCCGTACTAATTTTAACCTTTATTATTTTGGGTTTAGGCGCGCCACACAGCAATCAACAAGTGGTAGAACGCATTGGTGTGGGTGCGCAAATCGCATTGGTGCTTGACCGCAGCGCCAGTATGGATGACCCCTTTTCTGGTACTAAATCATCTGGCAGCCCAGATAACGCCATTGGCGAAACCAAATCAGCCGCGGCCAGCCGTTTAATTACCCAATTTGTGCAATCACGCAAAAACGACTTATTAGGCATGATTACCTTTAGCAATTCGGCCATGTATGTTCTGCCACTAACTGAAAATAAAGAAGCGGTTGTGGCGGCTGTGCGTGCTACGGCTGGCAATGCGCTGTTTCAAACCAATATTGGTAGCGGGTTAACCTCCGCCGCTGGATTGTTTGATAAAGTGCCCGATTCGGGCTCACGCGCTGTGGTTTTATTATCAGACGGTGCTGGCCGAATTGATGCGAATTCTCAGCAAAAAATTAAAGATTGGTACGACCGCATGCATTTAAGTTTGTATTGGATTGTATTAAAGCAACCGGGCGGTTTAAGTATTTTTAATGAAAATTACAAGCCGCAAGAAGACCAGCCTTTGCCGCCCGAAATTGAATTGCATGAATTTTTTAAAACCTTTAAAACGCCTTTTAATGCCTATGAAGCGGAAAACCCCAAGGCCTTGCAATTAGCGATTGATGACATTAATCGCAAAGAGAAAAAACCGATTAAATACCTGCAAAAAATTCCGGGTAAAGATTTTTCTAGACTGTGCTTTATGATTGCCGCGGTAATGATTGCATTACTTTTGGGCGTGAAATATTTAGAAGTGCGTACTTGGAAAAACTAATTGGAAGAATTAGGCTGGAATAACAAGGTTGGAAATATTAAATTGGCAAAATCAATACAATTAAGGCAAGCATAATGTTGAATATTAAATCTTATTTTACGGTTAAAAAATTAACGTGGTTTTTGGTTTTTTTAAGCATTGCCAGCCTGCTTGCCAGCCTGTATACCTTTAATCGTATTCGTCAAATTGATGCGTTTAATTTAGCCGTGAGCACAGGTAAAACACCAGCAACAGACAAACAAAGCTTTGAAGCCAAGTTTGCCACTGCGCTTTATTTAGCTAAAAAAGAGCGATATAAAGAAGCCACTTTATTGTTTACTCAAGCCTTGCCAAAAGCCAATGCCAGCCAAAAATCGGCCATTAGTTATAACATTGGCAATATGTTTTTTCTGCGCGGATTAGCCATTAACGGCACCAACAGTACCGTGCGCGATGAGGCGGAATATTTATTACGCCAAGCCAAAGCGGCCTATGTTTCATCGCTAAAAAATGAAAATAGCCATTGGGATGCACGGCATAATTTAGACCGATTATTAACTATGTTGCCAGGCACGCCCACGCCAGGTGTAGGCGAATCGGATACGCCCGGATTAATCATGGGCAATATTCCTGTTGGTCTGCCTTAACCCGTTGGTCTGCCTTAACCTGCTGCTTTGCCTAAAAGTTTAAATCATGAAAAAAATTGTTAATTACTTTCGTCACAGGCGCGATATTACCTTGCTTACAGCGGCGTTAATCTTGCTAATAGTGGCTTTATTTAAACCCACAGTGCCGATTAAACGTGAAATCTACAGCTATTTATTGGTGGCGGATATTTCACAAAGCATGAACGTGATGGATGAAAGCATTAACGGAAAACCCGTTACGCGCATGCAATATCAGCAATATTTATTGCACCGTATTATTGGCGAAATGCCTTGCGGCACACAAGTCGGTATTGGCTTATTTGCAGGAGTCAGCGTAGCCGCTCTTTATACGCCGATTGAAGTATGTGAAAATTTTGCCGCCATTGAAGATACCATTGACCATTTAGATTGGCGCACAGGCTGGTCTGGCAATAGCCGTATTCGTGAAAGCATGGCCACACTGGCCAAATTAATTCGTAGCTTTCCTGAAGTAGCGCAAGTGGTTTACTTTACCGATGGCGAAGAAACGCCTGCTTTGCATGCTTTTAATACCCGCGATTTAACCGGTTTTCAGGGTGGAAAAGATTGGTTGTTTGTGGGAATTGGTTCGGATAAAGGCACGGCAATTCCAAAATTAGATGAAAATAATCAAGTGATTGGTTTTTGGTCGAACGAAAGTTTTGCCATGCAACCCGGCATTGCGCAAATTTCAGAATCGAATATCGGTGCACGTAACGATAACGTAGCAGGCGGTACTAGCGACCGATTTTTATCTAAATTAGATGAAAAATATTTACTTGGCATGACTAAAGAAATTAATGCGAAATATGTAAACGGCGATAGTGTGCAAGCGGTTTTAGCTGCCATGAAAAACCAGCCACCCGCGCGCCGCGATAAAGCTAAATTTGATTTGAAATGGTTGCTAGCAGGGGCTGCTGGTTTATTATTTTTAGCGGCCTACTTGCCTAAGCATCCCATTAAAGAATCAAAAATAATGTGGAAACAATGGCTTGTGCGTAAAAAAAGGCCATCAGTAGCCGTTTAAGTACTAATCTGTGTGGTTGGCTGTTCATCAAGTTGCGGGTAGGTTTCTTTTGCCCGTTTATTTTTGTACAGCCGCAGCCACACACGTAATCGCCTTAACGCTTCAGGATTATCCACATTATTTAATAGTAATACCGAGTGCAGCGCAAAGCTAAATCCCTCATTCTGCAGGTTTAAAATCACACATTGTTCATGCACAAAACTGCTAATTTCTAAATGCCGTTTAAAGCGATGATTGCGGTTATTGATAATCGTTAACATGCCTTTGGTATCCACAATTACCGACTTCCAAGACCAAGGTAATATCAGCATGGCATCGCGGGCTATATAATAGGCGCTGGTCAGCACAATCAATGCAAAAATAGCTATCTTAAATGCCAAGCCAATTGGCAAAGTAAATAAAATCACACTACTAAGAGTTGCAACAACAAACAACAGGCCCAATAATAGTAATGACGGGTACAAATGAATGACTATTGGTTTTGTAAAGAGCGCTCTCATTCAATACACCAGTATAAAAATAACGCAAAGGCAGATAATCGCATGACAGCATCAGATTGGCAATTAGGATTTACAAAATATGACGCCGTCATTAAAGAAGGTGCAATAAATCAATATGTTAATGCTGAAACAGAAATTTTAGCGGTAACGCAAACCAATACACTGTGCGATTTAACGCATATTGGCTTGCTAGAAGTGAGTGGAGCCGATGCGATGAATTTTTTGCAAGGGCAAGTCACCAATGATGTGAATCTACTAACCGGCAATAATGCACATTTCTCAGGTTATTGCAGCCCCAAAGGCCGTTTGCTGGCGCTATTTTTGGCATTTAAACATTATGATCATGTGCATTTGCAGCTGAATCGCGCATTGTTAGAACCAATAATGAAGCGCCTTAAAATGTACGTAATGCGCAGCAAAGTAGATATTAAAGATGTGTCAGAAAGCATCATTAAATTTGGCATTAACGGGCCAAATGCGCACGAATTGCTTTCGCCACTTTTTACGCAAATCCCCACACAAGACTATGAATTGGTCAGCTTGGATAACGGCGCCATTTTAAAACTACCCACTATTGCATGCCATGCGCGCTTTCAAGTGTTTACAGATAGTATAAATGCACCTTTGCTATTTGATGCATTAAAAGCCGATTGCCAGCTGGTTGGCAAGCCTTGCTGGGATTGGTTAGATATACAAAGTGGCATGCCCGATGTGATGCCTAAAACCCAAGAGCAATTTGTGCCGCAAATGCTTAACTTGGATATCTTAAACGGTATTAACTTTAAAAAAGGTTGCTACACAGGCCAAGAAATTGTGGCGCGTACGCATTATTTAGGCAAAGTAAAACGCCGTACCTATTTGGCTACAATCTCATCAAACATAGCGCCGATTGAGGGCGATAAGATATTAGATAATGCCAATAGCGATGTTGGGCAAGTGGTAAGAGTGGCTCCAAATCAATCAGGCACTTTTGATGCGCTACTTGAGCTGCGCATTGAGGCAAAACAGGCGGGAAATTTAACTTGGAATAATGCGGCGATTGAGATAAAACCGTTACCCTACCCTTTAGATGATTTGATGAACTAAGGCGTTGTAACTGGCGCAGCGCTGGGCGCAACTGCATTTTTCTTTGCTGGTTCAATTTCGGGCAACTGGTTAGGCAGCATGGTGGGCATAGGCTGATCAATCACCTGATAAAACACTTCATCCTGCTTAATCATGCCCAGCTCGCTACGCGCGCGCTCTTCAATTGCCGCGTTACCCTGCTTTAAATCACGCACTTCGGCACCCAAGGTTTCGTTACGCTGTTTAAACGTTTTATTTTTCTCTTTTTGACTGCTGATTTGCTGCTTAACATTCCAAACGCGCAACCAGCTACCCTTGCCCAGCCACAGTGGGTACTGTAGCAGAGCAATTAGGATAACAAAGATTAAGGTTAAGGCTTTCAAAACAATGCTTTGGATTTGCACCAAACTTGCCGATTAGCGATTCCAACTGTAGTCGAGCCTAGACTAGGCACATTGACGAAGACAGTACAAATAGTACGGCTAGGCAATGTAACAACGTATAGGCTTGAATACATTTGAAATTATTTAAACAATTGGTAAAACGCGCTCATACCTGCATAACTAGTCGCGTCACCTAACTCTTCTTCAATACGCAATAATTGGTTGTATTTGGCAATGCGCTCACTGCGGCATAAAGAGCCTGTTTTAATTTGCAGCGCATTAGTTGCCACTGAAATATCGGCAATGGTTGTATCTTCAGTTTCGCCAGAGCGATGTGAAACAACAGCCGTGTAACCAGCGCGTTTAGCCATTTCAATGGTTTCAAATGTTTCAGTTAAAGTACCAATTTGGTTTACTTTAATCAATACAGAGTTAGCCACGCCGCGTTTAATGCCTTCACGCAAGATTTTTGCATTGGTCACAAACAAGTCATCGCCAACCAATTGTGTGGTTTTGCCTAAGCGTTTGGTTAAAATATCCCAACCATCCCAGTCAAATTCACCCATACCATCTTCAATACTGATGATTGGATATTTATCTACCCAAGTGGCTAGGTAATCGGTAAATTGCGCCGAAGTTAGTGATAAACCTTCTGATTCCAAATGGTATTTACCGTCTTTGTAAAACTCGGTACTGGCGCAATCTAAGCCTAAGTACACATCACGGCCTGGCTCATAGCCAGCGGCTGAAATCGCTTCTAAAATCAATTGAATCGCCGCTTCGTTTGATGGCAAATTAGGTGCAAAACCACCTTCATCACCCACTGTGGTGGCCAAACCTTTTTTGTGTAGTGTTTTCTTTAATTGATGGAAAATCTCAGCGCCGCAACGCATGGCTTCTCTAAATGTTGGCAAGCCAGCAGGAATAATCATAAATTCTTGCATATCCACTGAGTTATCCGCATGCGCGCCGCCATTGATAATATTCATCATCGGCGTTGGTAATTGCATGCCACCAGAGCCGCCTAAATAGCGGTATAAAGGCAAACCACTTTCTTCTGCCGCCGCACGCGCGCACGCCATCGAAACCGCTAAAATTGAATTGGCGCCCAAACGGTCTTTGTTTTCTGTGCCATCTAGCTCAATTAATGTTTTATCAATAAAGCTTTGCTCTTCGCAATCTAAGCCAATAATCGCTTCGGTGATTTCAGTATTGACGTTTTCAACCGCTTGTAAAACGCCTTTGCCTAAATAACGGGCTGCATCGCCATCGCGTAATTCCATTGCTTCTTTAGCGCCAGTCGATGCGCCAGATGGCACGGCTGCACGGCCAATTACGCCGCTTTCTAACAGCACATCACACTCAACAGTTGGGTTACCGCGTGAATCTAAAATTTCGCGGGCGATAATATCTACAATGGCGCTCATGTTTAATCCTAAAATTTAATCGTTAATTATTAAAGTACGTTAGTTTTTAAAGCTTTTATTTTTAAAACGGCTTTTTTATAGCGTAGATTCAATGAATCCAGCTCTTTTAACCAATTTATCCAAGTCTACCAATAAATGCAATAAATCTTCCATTTTGTGCAAAGGCCACGCATTGGGGCCATCAGACAAGGCTTTTGATGGGTCTGGGTGCGTTTCCATAAACACGCCGGCAATACCGCTAGCCACCGCCGCACGCGCTAATACAGGCACATGCTCACGTTGACCACCACTCTTGTCACCTTGCCCACCTGGTTGCTGTACGCTGTGAGTGGCATCAAACACCACAGGGCAATTAGTTTCGCGCATAATCGCTAGGCCACGCATATCCGATATCAAGGTGTTATAGCCAAAGCTAGCGCCTCGCTCACACACCATAATGGTGTCTTGATTGCCATTCGCTTCTTTCGCTTTATTCACCACTTGCAACATATCGTGCGGCGCTAAAAACTGGCCTTTTTTGATATTCACCGGTTTGCCACAAGTCGCCACTGCCACAATAAAATCGGTCTGGCGGCACAAAAATGCTGGGGTTTGTAATACATCTACTACGGCCGCCACATGTGGCACTTGCTCAGTGGTGTGCACATCGGTTAACACTGGCACGCCAATTTGACTGCGCACTTCATCTAAAATGCGCAATCCTTCATCCAAACCAAAACCTCTAAATGTCTTGGTAGAGCTTCTATTAGCTTTGTCGTAACTCGATTTATAGATAAACGGAATACCGACTTTAGCGGCGATTTCCTTAAGCTTACCAGCTGTTTCAATCGCAAATTCGCGCGATTCAATCACGCACGGGCCAGCGATTAAAAACAATGGATGCTCAAGACCTACATCAAAATTACATAATTTCATTTATTTTGCCTTATTTCTGTTTTATCTCTGCGCCGTCTTATTATCTAGAGCCGCTTGCACATAGGCTTTAAACAACGGGTGCCCTGCGCGCGGGTTTGAAGTGAATTCTGGGTGAAATTGGCACGCCACAAACCAAGGATGCGTGGCTTTGGGTAATTCAATCATTTCACACAAATCTTCACCTGTGGTACGCGCCGAAATTACCAAACCTGCTGCTTTTAATTGGTCTACATAATGATTGTTGACTTCATAACGATGACGATGGCGCTCACTCACTTGCGTGCCGTAAATGCTGGCAGCTAAGGTATCAGCAACGGTTGGACATGATTGCGCGCCTAAACGCATAGTGCCGCCAAGGTCAGAATTTTCATCGCGCTTTTCAACTTTTCCAGTCGCGTCTTGCCATTCATCAATCAGGCCAATTAGCTTGTGTGGTGCTTCTGCATTAAATTCGGTACTGTTGGCGCCTGCTAAACCTGCCACATTGCGCGCATACTCAATCACCGCTAATTGCATGCCCAAACATATGCCTAAATAAGGGATTTTATTCACGCGCGCGTATTGAATCGCGGCGATTTTACCTTCTGTACCACGCACGCCAAAGCCACCTGGAATCAAAATCGCATCCATATTTTTCAGCACATCTGTACCAGACGCTTCGATTTCTTCACTATCAATATAGTGAATTTTCACTTTTGATTCAGTATGAATACCCGCATGGATTAAGGCTTCAGTAAGCGATTTATAGCTTTCGGTTAAATCGACATATTTACCAACAAAGGCAATATTGGCTGTGTATTTTGGATTTTCAATGCGTGTAACTATGTTTTTCCAAGCCGTTAAATCAGCCGCTTTGGCCAAAATATTGAGCTTATGGCAGACAATTTCATCCATCATTTGATCGTGCAATAAGCCTGGAATTTTATAGATTGAATCACTATCAATCGCGCTAATCACCGCCTCATAAGCCACATTAGTAAACAGCGCAATTTTGCGTTTTTCATCTTCTGGAATATCACGTTCGGCGCGGCACAATAAGATATCCGGCTGAATACCAATTTGGCGCAACTCTTTTACACTGTGTTGCGTTGGCTTAGTTTTAAGCTCGCCCGCGGTTGGAATCCACGGCAGCAAGGTTAAATGCACATAACATGCATTGTTTCGGCCTTCTTCAAAACCCATTTGGCGAATCGCTTCTAAAAACGGTAGCGACTCAATATCGCCTACTGTGCCGCCTACTTCCACAATCGCCACGTCAGCGCCTTCTGCGCCACGTTTAATGTGATTTTTAATTTCATCGGTAATGTGCGGAATCACTTGCACGGTTTTGCCTAAATACTCACCGCGACGCTCTTTTTTAATCACGGTTTCGTAAAT
>JAYWCF010000299.1:0-3184 GCA_043780715.1 Methylotenera sp.
TGTGCCTTCAATTTTTTTTCCATTGCAAATACAAAGTTTTTTTGTAGGCTTATTTTTTTCTATCTTACTGTATATAAAAGGTAAAAATGAAGCGGTTGGAGGTAAAAAATTAGTTACTCAAGACATATTTGAATGGGTTGGTGCCATGGGCTTTTCTATATACCTTTTACATGACCCGATAGTTGCGTCTGTTTGGAAACATATTGTTAAACCAATGCACATTAACACTTACTGGCAGCAAACATTGGTAGAGCTAGTTATAGGAATTTTGCTAACGATTGTTGCAGCAATCGTTTTTCACAAATTTATAGAATTACCTTGTCATCAACTAAGCAAGTCTATTATTAAAAGAAAATAAAATATGATTGCTATCGTATATCCCCAATTTTACGGCGTGGGCGGAATTGCGCGCTACTTGGATTCATTTTTATCCAACTTACCAAAAAATTCACCTAAAATTTATGTGATTACAGGTGATGAGCATCAGGTAGATCGGCATTATGAAGGGGTGGAGATTGTTCATATACCATTTACTATTAGCCGATTTAATTTGTTTATTTGGGGCTGGAAAGCGCGCCAAATTGTGCAGCGTTTGTTTGCGGAAAATAAGATACAAGCCATTAACTTGCATTTTCCGCCAATGATTCCTGGCTTGTTGTTCCCAAAAAATATTCCTATTTTTTTGACCGTTCACTCTACTTATTTAGGCATGTCAGGTCAGTTTTATCCTGAAAAATATTACACATCTGAAATAGGTTGGATTCCTTTGAAAATTAAAATGTGGATGGAATCTAGACTTTATAAAAACTGTAAAGGCGCGATAACGCTGACAGAGTTTGGGCGCCAGCAAATGCTAGCTTACGGTTTTAATAAGCCCATTACCATTATTCCAAATGGGGTTGATTTAAACCAATTTAACGCGAAAAGTGAAGTTGTTAAAGATATTGATGTGATATTTTCTGGCCGGATTGAGCTGTTAAAAGGCAGCAAGAAAATGGTGGAAGTTTGCAAGCAGTTAGTCGCAAATAAAGATGATATATCGATCTACATTGTCGGTTATGGCGATCAAGAAAACTGGGTGCGCGAGCAACTGGCTGGCTATAAAAAAAATATTACCATGACGGGTAAAGTACCATTTGCTGACATGATGGCGTTTTACAATCGCAGCCTAATTTACGTTTCCACCTCTTATTACGAAGGCTTACCTGGTACATGCTTAGAGGCAACTGCCATGGGTTTGCCGACAATAGCTTGGGATTTTTTGTTTTACAGTGGTTTGGTTGTGCCAGATAAAACGGGGTATTTAATTACGCCGAATGATAGTGTTGTAATGGCCCAAAAAATCGTGAATGTGTTAAAGCATAATCAAACTTACATCAGATTAGCGGCAAATACGCGCGCGCACGTAGAAAAAAACTACAATTGGGCTAATTTATCACAACAAATTTTGCAGTTTTTTGGGCATTAATATTTTAAAAAAACTTTCAAACTATGGCTTATATGACTATGCCAATTCATCCTATTGCAATCTGTGCTTATTAAT
Source organism: Methylotenera sp. (assembly GCA_043780715.1). Lineage (GTDB taxonomy): Bacteria > Pseudomonadota > Gammaproteobacteria > Burkholderiales > Methylophilaceae > Methylotenera_A. The sequence continues at coordinate 1,544 of JAYWCF010000299.1, forward strand.
CTAATTGTTGTAGAAGTGAGAACTGCTTGCTTATTTATTTAATGGATAAAGCCATGAAACATGTAAAGTTAAATGCACCGAAAAAGGTAGTAAACAAAAAAGTGATTGTAATAATTGCTATTGCATTTTTGAATCCAATTTTGGCTTTAGCTGCCGACAATCCTTTTGCAGGCTTGACTAAAGAGTGGACCTACAACCATGCCCTAACAGGCGTTACTGGCTTAACATCTGAAATTGCGGCATTTGATAGCTCAACCAATTCTTTATGGATTGCTGGTGTAAAAGGCGTAGATGTACTAAATGCCACAAATGGCAGTTTGATTCAACATATTGATACCAGCGGTTTTGGTAGCATCAACAGCGTGGCCATATACAATGGACTTGCCGCGTTTGCTATTGAATCTAATACGCGCACCAGTGCGGGCACTGTTAAATTTTACGATACAGCGACTAGAACTTTAAGTGCGGGAGTTAATTCAATTAGCGTGGGCGCTTTACCCGATATGCTGACATTTACAAAAGACGGCACTAAGTTGCTTGTGGCGAATGAAGCATCACCTACTGTTTATGGCTCAAGAATTGGCACCACTGTACCTAGGAATTATGGTCCAGCATTAGTAGATCCAGCAGGCAGCGTTAGTATTATTGATGTTGGCTCGCGTACTTTAACAGCCACAGCCGGCTTGATTGGCGTGCCAACAACAGGCGCTAACATTCGTACTAATACAGGTATGGATTATGAGCCTGAATATATAGCTGTAAATGCAGCGGGCACCAAAGCCTATGTGACATTGCAAGAAGCAAACGCGATTGGTGTGTTGGATTTAAACAGCAATAGCTTTGAGAAAATTGTTGGTTTGGGCGCAAAAGATTTCAGCAAACCAGGTAATACGATTGATACAAATAATAATGGCGTGGTTAGTTTTGCATCTGCTAATGTAAAAGGCTTGTACATGCCTGATGCTATTGCTGCCTATGAAACAGGCGGTAACACATATTTAGTTATGGCAAACGAAGGTGACTTTAGAGAGGATGATGGTGATCGTTCAGCCGCTAGCTCGTTGGGTGCCACTGGCGACCTTGCGCCATTACGCGTTCTTAACACGGATTCTTCTACAGGTAATTTATTCGCGGCTGGTGCCCGTTCATTTTCAATTCGTGATACTGATGGCAATTTAGTATTCGATAGTGGTGATATATTAGATAAAAAAGCGGCAGCGCTTGGCATTTATGATGATGCCAGAAGCCGTGATAAAGGTGTTGAGCCAGAAGGTGTGGAATTGCTTACTTTAGGCACTAGAACATTTGCATTTATTGGGCTGGAACGCACGACCAAGGGTGCCGTTGGTATTTTTGATATTACAGACCCAGCACATTCAAGCTTTATAGATATGATTGTGACGGACGGCGATTTGGCACCTGAAGGTTTAAAAGGCTATATGTTTGGTGGTAATTACTATTTAGCTATTGCTAATGAAGCTTCAAACACTACCACCTTGTATAGCTTGGCCCCAGTGCCCGAACCAGATACCTATGCGTTATTAATTGCAGGTTTAGGTTTGGTGGGTTTTAGTGCAAAGCGTCGTCATCAATCGGCATAATTAAGGACTTTTTTATTGGCCAAATATAAATGGACTTTAT
>JAYWCF010000300.1:0-3169 GCA_043780715.1 Methylotenera sp.
AAAAATTGCTAATAACTTTATTGATTTAGGTGGCGTTGCAAAAGGCTTTGCGGTGGATTATGCCATTGACGCACTTCAAACGCTGAATGTGCCTGCTGCAATTGTTAATGCGGGCGGCGATTTGCGTATTTATGGCGAAATTGAGGCGCCGATTCACATTAGAAAAAGTGATGCATACACTTTTTATAAAGCATTAAAAAATCGCGCATTGGCCAGTTCGGGCATGCCAACCAACCACGAAACGACAAAGCAGACATTGCCAATCGTTAATCCTTTATTAGGCAACTGTTTAGCACCATCGGATAGCGTTATATCTATTGAAGCCGATCAGGCGATGGTGGCCGATGCATTAACCAAATTAGCATGGTTAAATGCGTTAAGTGAACCAATATTAAATCAATACAATGCACAATTTATTACAGAAATTTAAGCCATATGAAACCATCTAAACTCACTAAAAAGCTACTGTATTCAACCAGCTTATTTCTACTTTTAACGGGCATTACTTGGCTAATTAGCCATTATTTTATGCTAACAGAAGGTGAATTTGGGCCAGAAAAGCACCCATTGGAAATTTGGTCATTGCGCCTGCACGGTCTAGCCGGTGTATTCACATTGCTTTGTATTGGCATGTTAATTGAGCATCATATGTTGAATTTCTTTAAACAAAAGCGCCGATTATGGACTGGTTTAAATCTCACTTTTTTAAGTTTGTGGTTAGCACTTAGTGGATACATGCTTTATTACCTTAGCGAAGACAATTGGCGCACGGTATTTAGCTTGGGTCATTGGGTGGTTGGTATTGTGGCGGCTTTAATATTTTGGATGCATTTGAAGTTTAAAAAATATTAATCTGAAAAAAACGTTAGGATTAGCTTGAATAAGCTAATCCTAACGCTTAATAATGGCCTGATTTGTAAGCTAAATAAGCCTTTCAAGCATCTAATTAAATGCTAACTAAATTTAGCCCTTAATTGATGCGCTGCTTTAACCATGTTTTGCAAAGCCAATTTCGTTTCAGGCCATCCACGCGTTTTAAGCCCACAATCTGGATTAACCCAAAGTTGATTAATTGGCAACACTTGCATGGCGCGTTCAATCAATTGTTGCATGGCCTCAATGCTTGGCACGCGCGGTGAGTGAATATCATAAACGCCTGGGCCAATGGCATTAGGGTAGTCAAAATCACCAAAACCATCCAGTAATTCCATAGCAGAACGCGATGTTTCAATGGTAATCACGTCGGCATCCATAGCCGCAATCGCAGGCAAAATATCGTTAAATTCGGCATAGCACATATGCGTATGAATCTGCGTTTCACTGCGCGCTACGCTGGCTGATAGCTTAAATGCGCGCACAGCCCAAGCCAAATAATGCGCCCAATTAGATTTTTGCAAAGGCAAGCCTTCACGTAAGGCGGGCTCATCAATCTGGATAATCGCAATGCCGGCCTTTTGCAAATCATCCACTTCATCGCGTATGGCTAATGCCAATTGCAAAGCCGTGGTTTCGCGCGGCTGGTCATCGCGCACAAACGACCATTGCAACATGGTGATTGGGCCCGTTAGCATGCCTTTTACAGGACGTTTCGACAGCGACTGAGCAAAGCTTGCTGTATCAACTGTCATTGGTTTTGGCCTGTGCACATCGCCATAAATAAAGGGTGGTTTAACGCAACGCGAACCGTAGCTTTGCACCCAGCCATTTTGCGAAAACGCATAACCGGCTAATTGCTCACCAAAAAATTCCACCATATCGTTACGCTCGGCTTCGCCATGCACCAACACGTCCAAATCAATTTCTGTCTGCTGGTCAATGGCGTACGCAATGTGCGATTCCATTTCGGCATCGTATTTGGCTTGGCTGATTTCGCCTTTTTTAAAAGCCGCGCGGCTGGCTCTAATATCAGTCGTTTGCGGAAAAGAGCCAATGGTGGTGGTAGGCAGTAAAGGTAAATTCAATTTTACCTGTTGAATTTTTTGGCGAATCTTGAATATATTATCGCGATTTTCATTTACATTAATCAGGTCTTTAATGCGCTCTTTTACATCACTATTGTGCACGCGCAATGATTGTTGACGCGCGCCAATTGCCGCACGCGAAATCGCAAATTCACTGGCAACCGAATCAACGCCGCTATTTAGCGCTTTGGTAATAATGCGTAATTCGTTTAATTTTTCATCGGCAAACGCTAGCCATGATTTAATCTCCGCATCTAAATTCACTTCATGCGCAAGCGTCACCGGCGTATGCAATAAAGAGCAGCTAGGCGCAAGCCATAAGCGCTCACCCAGCCTTTGTGCCCAAGGCTCTAGCAGGGCCAGCGCCTTATCTAAATTGGTGCGCCAAATATTGCGGCCATCAATCACACCAGCCGATAACACCCAATAACTGGGGATTGCGTTGACCCACGGCCCCAATTGCTCTGGTGCGCGAACGCAATCAATATGGATGCCATCAATCGGCAATTGGGTGATAAAGCCTTGATAGCGCGATACATTAGCAAAATAGGTCGTCAGCAATAGTTTTGGGCGTCCAGTTGGGAAATACGAAGCACGAAAATGCGCATACGCGCGCTCAAACGCTTTTAGCCATGCATCATCCAAATCCAGCGCAAAAATAGGCTCATCAATCTGCAGCCATTCTATTTTTTTAGCATGCAATTCTTGCAATAAGTCCGCATATTGCCCAGCCAGATTATCTAAAAAATCCAACTTATTAACCCCACGCGCTTTGCTAAGATACAGAAAACTCACAGGGCCAAGCAGAACTGGCTTAACATTTTTTGAAAGCGCTAAGGCTTCATCAATTTGGCTTAAAAAATCATGTGCATTGATTGAAAACTGTGTATCGGCATTTAATTCTGGCACGATGTAGTGATAGTTGGTGTCTAGCCACTTGGTCATTTCCATAGCAGGCTGCTCTAAATTGCCACGTGCCAATGAAAAATAGGCATTTTCGGCAGCAATGCTCTTTTCACCAAATGGCAATTTAGCAAAGCGTTTTGGCTGCGCGCCAAATAAGACGGTGTGATCCAGCACATGATCGTAAAGCGAAAAATCATTGCTAGTGATAAACGCTAAATCGGCGTCTTGTTGCTTTTGCCAATGCGTTTGGCGCAATTCTGTAGCTGTTTTTTGTAAATGCTCAGAAGTCGTTTCTTTGCGCC
>JAYWCF010000301.1:0-8772 GCA_043780715.1 Methylotenera sp.
GGCGCAAATTAGCAAATTTTTGCCATGAATCGCCCGGCATTTTGCCAATTAAAGAGCCTTTGCCATGCACCACTTCATCATGTGAAAACGGTAATACAAAGTTTTCGCTGTATGCATATAGCTGTCCAAACGTGAGCATGCTGTGGTGATATTTGCGATGCACTGAATCGTTTTCAATGTAGCTGAGCGTGTCGTTCATCCAGCCCATATTCCACTTCATACTAAAGCCTAATCCGCCTAAGTAAATTGGGCGAGAAACGGCTGGCCAAGCGGTTGATTCTTCTGCAATTGTAAGCGCGCCCGGGAAATCTTGGTGCACCACCATATTGAGTTGTTTTAAGAAATCAATGGCTTCTAAGTTTTCGCGGCCGCCAAACTTATTGGGCACCCATTCGCCAGCTTTGCGTGAGTAATCCAGATACAACATAGAAGCCACGGCATCCACACGTAAGCCATCAATATGAAACTCTTTTAACCAAAAATAAGCGCTGGCAATTAAGAAATTGCGTACTTCATTGCGGCCATAGTTAAATATTAATGTGCCCCAATCTTGGTGTTCACCAATCCGTGGATCTTCATGCTCATATAAAGCGGTGCCGTCAAAACGCGCTAACGCCCAATCATCTTTTGGAAAATGGCCGGGTACCCAGTCTAAAATCACGCCAATATTGGCTTGATGACAGGCATCGATTAAAAATTTCAAATCGTCTGGCGTGCCAAAGCGATTAGTCACACCAAAATAGCCAGTGGTTTGATAGCCCCATGATTCATTTAATGGGTGCTCAGTAATCGGCAGTAATTCAATGTGCGTATAACCCATATCGGCCACGTAAGGCACTAATTCAACGGCTAATTCGCGATAGGTTAATGGCAGATTGCCATTTTTGCGGCGCCACGAGCCAACATGAATTTCATAGCAATTAAATGGTGCATGCAGCCAATCGTTTTTAGCGCGATGACTTAGCCATTCACTGTCTTGCCATTGGTAAGTGCTATTGGCTGAAATTTTAGCGGCTGTGCCCGGACGCGCTTCAAATTCACGCGCAAAAGGGTCGGTTTTGGTTAGTATGGCTTGCGATTGACGATTGCGAATCTCAAATTTATATAAGGTTTCGGCGGCTAAATTAGGAATAAACAGCTCCCAAACGCCAGTACTGCCGCGTACCCGCATTGGGTTTACGCGGCCGTCCCATTGGTTAAAGTTGCCAATCACACTCACGCGCTCGGCATTTGGTGCCCAAACAGCAAAGCGCGCGCCTTGCACGCCTTGATGCTCAATCATGTGCGCGCCAAACGTGTTATAAGCTTGATTAAGTGAGCCTTCACCAAATAAGTACAATTCGTTATCGGTTAATATCGGATTAAAGCTATAGGTGTCAATGGTTTCATACACTTGTCCATTTGCTTCAATTTGAATCACGCAAGGCGAACTTGGTGCTGTTTTGCCGCGCCATTCAAATAATCCAGCGGCATGAACGCGTTCGCATTCCACCCATTTAGATTTAACCTGTAGGCTGACTTTTTCGGCATACGGCAGAAACGTACGAAAAATAATTTCAGAAGCTTCTTTATGTAATCCTAAATAAGCAAAAGCATCGTGATGTTTTGCATCGAGTATCAAATTAAGTTGGTTTTGAGTTGTGCTGGCCACGATATAATTTCTTTAAAATCGGTTGAATTAGACTAGATTATAACCCTTATCTAAGCCTATAATTAAATTGTAAGTATTTTGTATCATTTTGGAATATGAAATATTTATTAAATTAATGTTATTTGCCCAATACGGCTGTTTTCAGGCCTACAAGACAATAATGTTTATTCTTATTGACTAAGTTTAAGGAGGGCAGCCATGGCACAAGATGCGAATAGTTCACGTTTTATTAGCACAATGACAAAGAATACGGTTGCGCTAATTTTAGCCGGCGGACGCGGTAGCCGATTAAAAGATTTAACCGATAGACGCGCAAAACCAGCGGTTCCATTTGGCGGAAAATTCCGCATTATCGATTTCCCGTTATCCAATTGCATTAACTCTGGTATTCGCCGCGTTGGCGTGATTACGCAATATAAATCGCATAGCTTAATCCGCCATATTCAGCGCGGCTGGAGCTTTTTAAACGGCGAATTTAACGAATACATTGAGTTGCTTCCAGCATCGCAGCAAAACAATACAGAAGATTGGTATAAGGGTACCGCCGATGCCGTTCATCAAAACGTTGATATTTTAAAATCCAGCAATGCGCAATACGTGGTGATTTTGGCGGGTGATCATATTTATAAAATGGATTACGGCCAAATGCTGGCTACCCATGCTAAAAATAATGCCGATATGACCATTGCGTGCTTAAACGTGCCACTAGAAGAAGCCAAAGGCTTTGGTGTGATGGCGGTGGATGATGAAGACCGTATTATTGAATTTGCCGAAAAACCAGAAAAGCCCAAACACATGCCAGGCGACAAAACACAAGCCTTAGCCAGCATGGGTATTTACATTTTTAATGCGCAATTTTTGTATGAAGAATTAGCCAGAGATGCGGCCGACCCCAATTCTACTAAAGATTTTGGCGGCGATATTATTCCTTATTTGATTTCACGCGCACGTGTTTATGCACACCGATTTACTGAAAGTTGCGTTGGCGCTAAAAATGGCTTCTACTATTGGCGCGATGTTGGTACGGTTGATGCTTATTGGGAAGCGAACATGGAATTAACGCGTGTGACGCCTGAGCTTAATATGTATGACAATAACTGGCCGATTTGGACTTATCAAGAGCAAGTGCCACCGGCTAAATTTGTGTTTAACGATGAAGGCCGAACCGGTAAAGCGACTGACTCAATTGTATCTGGCGGCTGCTTAATCAGTGGCTCATGCGTGACAAGTTCAGTATTGTTTTCTAACGTGCGTGTGCACAGTTATTGCGATATTGAAGGTGCCGTATTATTGCCAAATGTGGTGGTTCACCGTCACGCTAAGTTAAAAAATGTTGTGGTGGATAAAGGCGTGGAAATTCCAGAAGGAATTGAAATTGGTTTTGACTTAAAAGCCGACAAAAAACGCTTTTATGTATCCGAAAAAGGAACAGTATTGGTGACCAAATCGATGCTGCTAAAATTATAAGTAACAAGTTTTAAATTTTTAAATTGAATATTGAGATATGAATCAACCTAAATTATTAATTTCGCTCTACTGGCATATGCATCAGCCAGATTACCGCGATTCAATCTCTGGTGAGTACGTACTGCCTTGGACTTATTTGCACGCGATTAAAGACTATTCTGATATGGCTTACCATTTGGAGATGAACCCAAAAGCCAAGGTAAGCTTTAACTTTGTGCCTATTTTGCTGGATCAATTAGAAGATTACGCCCAGCAATTTAAAACAAAACGCGTAAAAGACCCCATTTTAAAATTGCTGTGCACAGATGATTTATGGATGATTTCGCTTGAAGAGCGGCGTTTAATTAAAGACAGTTGCTTTAAAAGCTATCACGAAAAAATGCTTAAGCCGTTTCCCGACTACGATCGGCTGCATAAGATGTTTCAGTTTTTAACGGAAGATGGTCGTGATGATTTAATTTATTTATCCGGTCAATATTTATCCGATTTATTAGTGTGGTACCACTTGGCTTGGATGGGCGAGAGCGTGCGCCAGAACAATACTTTGGTGCAAACATTGATGAGTAAGGGTAAGAAATTTACCAATGAAGACCGTTTGGCTTTGTACGATTTAGTGGGTGAATTAATTGCTAATTTAATTCCGCGCTATAAAAAACTGGCCGAATCAGGCCAAATTGAAATTTCCAGCACGCCGCACTATCACCCTATATTGCCTTTATTGGTCGATTTTGAAACCACGCATGACGCCATGAGCAATGCTATTTTGCCAAAAACGCCTAAATATCCGGGTGGAATTGAGCGTGCGATAGACCATCTAAAAGATGCGACAACATCGCACACGCGCCGTTTTGGTATAGCACCAAAAGGCATGTGGCCATCTGAAGGCGCGGTTTCTAAAGAAAGTTTGCTATTAATGGCCAATCAGGGCGTGCAATGGGCCGCTTCTGGTGAAGGCGTTTTAGCCAATAGTTTACGTAAATCTAGCCCTAAAAAAGCTTTATTATCACGCCACGATTACTTATATAAGCCGTATAAAGTTAGCAAGGGCGAGGATTCAATTACCTGTTTTTTTAGAGATGACAGGCTGTCGGACAAAATTGGTTTTGAATATTCTAAGATGCACAGCAGTGAAGCCGTAAACGATTTTATTCAAACTTTAGAGCATATTTACAATACTTATCAGCGCCAAGAAAATCCGGTGGTGAGCGTGATTTTAGATGGCGAAAACGCATGGGAATATTACCCGTATAACGGACATTATTTCTTAACAGAGCTGTATGCCGCACTGGTTAACCATCCTAATATTGAAATGGTGACGCAATCTGAAGTGTTGCAAGCGATGAAAGCGCCCGAAAAAAGCCTTTATAAAATCAATTGCGGTGTTTTGCCGGAAATTTCGGCAGGCAGTTGGGTATATGGCAGCTTTAGTACTTGGATTGGCAGCGTAGATAAAAATTATGGCTGGGATTTATTATGTGAAGCCAAAAAATCCTACGATAAAGTCATGAAGTTGGGCAAATTAACCGCGCAAGAAAAACACGCTTGTGAGCATCAATTATCGGTTTGTGAAGGTTCTGATTGGTTTTGGTGGCTAGGGGACTATAACGCCGCCATGAGTGTGAGTAGTTTTGATCAGTTATATCGCCGCAATTTAATGAACTTGTATCGCCTGCTTAAATTGCCAATTCCAGAACATTTAAATGCATCCATTAGCATGGGTGACAGCCAAGCGGCAAATGATTCGAACAGCGGAACCATGCGCAGAGGACAAGAGTAGCTAATTTGTAATTTTCTAAAACCTGCAATACGCGTCTAAATAGTGTGCTAGTTAATACATTATTTAGGCGCAACAAATAAAAAAGAATAAAGAAATAAGAAATAAAATGAAAAAATCGCAGCAACGTAAAGCAGGTGTTTTATTGCATATTAGCTCTTTGCCCGAAGGCACAATGGGCTTGCAGGCGCAGCGATTTATTGATTTTTTGAGTGCGACAGGGGTGAGTGTTTGGCAAACGCTACCCTTAAATATGCCGCACAACGATGGCTCGCCTTATCAATGTTTAAGCGCGCATGCGGGCAATCCTGCGTTTATCGATTTGCAGCAATTGCTGGATTCTGGCTATATTAATGCGACAGATCTACAGATATACAATGCTGATCCCACCTTAGCGCAGCACCAAAAATTATTTGAAAAAGCGTTTTGTGTAGCGTCTCAGAAGCCCGATACCAGCGATTACATCACCTTTAAAAAGTTTTGCAAAAAGCATAGCCATTGGTTAAACGATTTTGCTTTGTTTCTGATGTTGCGTGAGCAATTTAATCAAACCAGTTGGAATAGCTGGCCGGTTGCTTATAAAAAACGTGATTTAAAAACGCTAAATCTTGCAAAAAAACAGCATGCCCATGCCATCGCGGTGATTAAATTTACCCAGTTTATTTTCTTTAAACAGTGGTGTGAATTAAAAGCCTATGCCAATCAACACCATATAGCCATGTTTGGCGATATTCCGATTTTTGTGGCCTTTGATAGTGCCGATGTGTGGGCCAACCCTGATTTATTTAAGTTGAATAAACAGTGCGAAATGACGGTTGTGGCCGGTGTGCCACCGGATTACTTCTCTAGCACTGGCCAGCGCTGGGGTAACCCGCATTACAATTGGCGCGCCATGAAAAAAGAAGACTTTAAATGGTGGCTAGCGCGCATGCAAACGCAAAATAGTTTGTTTGATATGGTGCGTATCGATCACTTTAGAGGCTTAGAAGCGGCATGGGAAATCACCGCTAATGAAGACACGGCAATCAACGGTAAATGGCAAGTAGCACCAGGTAATTTGCTGTTGGCGGCTATTAAAAAACGCTTTAAAAAGATGTGCTTAGTGGCAGAAGATTTGGGAATTATTACCGATGAAGTGAATGCGTTAAGGCATGAATACAATATGCCTGGTATGAAGATTTTGCAATTTGCTTTTGGCGGTGGTGACGATAATTTGTATTTACCGCACAATGTTGAAGCCAATAGCGTGGTTTATACAGGTACGCATGACAATGACACCACGTTGGGTTGGTACCAACAGCTTGAGGAAAATGCTAAAAACCATTTGCACAGTGTGCTTAATACGGATGAGCCAGATATGCCAAATGCCTTGATTGATATGGCATTAGCAACGCAGGCCGATTTAGCGATTATCCCCATGCAAGATATTTTGGCGCTTGATAGTACCAACCGCATGAACACCCCCGGCACAATAGGCGGTAATTGGGTTTGGCGTTTTGATTGGCCAGAATTAACGCCAGCACAGCAACAGCATTTTGCCGATGCGGTGCAGCGTTCTGGGCGGCGTGCTAATTAACGATGAGTTTGCTAATTGGCATTGATGTTGGTGGCACAAATTTACGTTTAGGCGTTATTAAAACCAGCATTGGTGCGCTGCAATTAGCAGAAGAAATGCGCTTTAAGGCCGATTTTTCGCAGATGTGCAAAGCGCATTCGCCAGAAATTGCTTGGCAAAATATTCTAACGATCACCGCTGAAGCGATTCAAAAAGTGCGTCATCAATACGCTGATATTAGCGCTGTTGGCATTGGCTTTCCGGGGTTTATTGATCCGCACAGCCAAAAAATTGCGCAATCACCCAATTTACCTGGCTTAAAAGAGGTGGATTTAAGCGCCGATTTAAGCCAATTAATTCAACTGCCAGTAGTGGTAGAAAACGATGCGCTGGCGGCGGCGTATGGTGAATATGCTAATCAATACTTTGCCCAAGCAGGAAATTTAATCTATTTGGGATTAGGCACAGGCGTAGGTGGTGGGCTGATTTTAAATGGGCGCGCCTTTCAAGGTGACCACGGCGTAGCCATGGACGTAGGGCATATTATCGTGCAAGCCAATGGCAGGCAATGTGGCTGCGGCAATTTAGGCTGCATGGAACAATATGCATCGGCCAGTGGCGTTGCTAAAACTTTTTTTGAGTCTACAAGTCAATTACTTAGCGCTGATAAGATTGCGACACTTGCCAATCAAGGTAATTTAGCGGCTTTAGATGCGTATGCACTTGCTGGAAAATCATTAGCGCAAGCATTGGCGCATACATTAAAAGTAATTGATGTAAAAAATATTGTGATTGGCGGCGGCATGAGTGCCGCATGGCCTTTAATGCAGGCCGCTTTTCAACAGCAATTAAGGCAAGATTTAATCCCAGTGTTACGGGATAAGTTGAACATTGTTATTTCTAGCATGGGTGACCAAGCAGGTATGATTGGTGCTGCCATGTTGGCACAGCAAAAATGCTAGCATAAACCGTATTCCGGGCTTTCAGTTTGGTTTAATAAAAGCATTTGGTGCCTTTTTAAACTGTCATAATTCGTTCATTAATCATTGGTACATTAATGTTTTGTTAAACAAAGACTATGAGCAATACGGGCTTGAAAACTGACATTACCAACATTTTGCAGCAGCGAAGCTTAACGGCATTGTTTCAACCGATTATTGATATGCATCGCGGTAATGTATTTGGCCACGAAGCATTAACCAGAGGCCCTGTAGAAACTGATCTACATTCACCTATTGCCTTGTTGAATGCGGCGCATTTGGTGGGTTTGCTGCCAGAAACAGAATTTTTATGCCGCGAAATTGCTTTAACAGAATATGCGTTGGCTAAAAATCCGAAAAAGTTATTTATCAATATCAGCCCATTTTGCCTGCAATTAAATAACACACCATTTGAGTTTCAATTAAAACATGTAGAGCTGCTTGGTTTAAAACCAACCGATATTGTGATTGAGATTACAGAAGGTACATCGATTACCGATTTTGGTTTACTTAAAGAGTGTGTAAACAAATACCGTGAAATGGGTTTTGCCTTTGCCTTAGATGATTTGGGGGAGGGCTTTTCCAGTTTACGTTTATGGTCTGAAATCGCGCCAGATTACGTCAAAATTGATAAGCACTTCATCCATAATATTCATAACGATGCCGTTAAATTGGAATTTGTGCGCGCTATTCAAAAAATAGCATCTGAATCGGGTTGTTTAACCATTGCAGAAGGCGTTGAAACCAGCGATGAATTGGCAGTCATCAAAGATTTAAAAATCAATTACGCGCAAGGTTATTTATTTGGCCGGCCATTGCCACAGTTTCAAAAACATCTGGCAAACGAAGTCAAAACTTTGCTTAATAAAAGCGCGATTAGCGTGTTCCCAGAGTTTTCTAACGTTACTGGTAAACAGGCCACCGTGGCAAATTTGGTCACATATCAAGTGGCTATTGATGCGAATTTTAGCAATGATGACGTGTACCAATTGTTTGAACAAGATGAAAAATTAAGCTCAATTCCCGTTGTGAACGGCAAAACGCCAGTAGGCTTAATAAGTCGATATGACACGATTGACCGATTTGCAAGGCCTTATCAGCGTGAGCTGCATGGTAAAAAATCGTGTACGCAATACATGGATGAAACACCGTTAATCGTTAAAAAAAGCATGACAATCAATGCCTTAAGCGAATTGATTGTGAGTGCGGATCTGCAATATTTGATTAATGGATTTATTATCATTAATGAAAAAGATGAATATATAGGCACAGGTAACGGCCATACTTTATTGCGCGAAGTGACTAATATGCAAATTCATGCGGCGCGCTATGCCAACCCGTTAAC
>JAYWCF010000302.1:0-3163 GCA_043780715.1 Methylotenera sp.
TTGAAACCGCGGCAAAAAGCACATTGCATATTCGATTTGCAGATGGATCTGATGTGACAATGCAGCCCAATTCTACGTTGAAATTAGATGCTTTAAGCATGTATGGCGGTGGTGGTATGGTTGATACCAAATTACGCCTGCAACAAGGTGGCGTTGCCATTAAAGCAAATCCGCAACATGTACCGGGTAACGCCATGCAGATTTTTACACCAACAGCGGTAGCAGCGGTGCGCGGTACCGATTTCAGGCTGACGGCTGAATCAAAAACGACGCGTCAAGAAACCTTGCAAGGTAAAGTGGGCTTTTTGGCCGCAGGACAAGAAGTGCAAGTCAGCAAAGGCTTTGGTAGCGTCTCATCGGATGGTCGAGCACCTTCAGCACCGGTGCCTTTGCTGCCTGCGCCAGATGTCTCTAAATTACCAACCCAATTTGACGCGCTACCCATTCAGTTTGATATGCAAGCTCAAAATAATGCGGTTTCTTGGGTAGGTAGCGTACATCAAGCTTCTTCAAATGAGGCATTATCTGACGTAGGTAAAATTAACGGCACACATCTGTCATTTAACGATCTGCCAGATGGCAAATATATTTTAAAAGTACGTGCAAAAGATCAATCTGGTCTAGAAGGCTATGATGCGGGGCATAAATTTACATTAAATGCGCAGCCATTTGCACCAACGGCGGTATATCCTGAGGCTTCATCTGTTATCAGTGATTCGCGCCCCGTTTTGCGTTGGAGCCAAGTTAAAGAAGCTAATGCATACAAAGTTGAGGTAGCGAAAGATGCGCAATTTAAGCAACAGATTCTAAGCCAAAAAGTGGCGAGTAATGAATGGGTGATGACTGAAACGCTAGACAAGGGTCAATATTTTTGGCACATTGCTAGCATTAATGGCGCCGATCAAGGCCCATATTCCGTTGCAACCAATTTTGCCTATAGCCCTAAACCACCAGCCGCCGATATCAACCAATTAGTAACGCGTATCGCGCAAAACCGCGTTTATGTGGATACAATTAATCCACCAAGCGGCTTTACCTATGAAGCTATGTTGGATAATAAACGCAACAACCAGATAAATGTATGGCAAGCAGCTGGCTTGCAAGGACGTTTTGATTTCTTATTGCGTGAATATGGTCTACAAACCTTGCGCCTACGTTTAGTTAGTATTGACGGTGTTGCTGGCCCAGAATCAATTACAGAGTTTGACGCGCTGCCACAATAAAATTAAGTGGCATATGGACTATATGAGCGCTTTAGAGGTGGTTTATTGTTTGATTACAGCATTCTCTTAGTTCGCCATTTGTTCTAATTTAGTTGACTTAATTAAGTAAATTGCACCTTTGAAAAGAATTCACTTTAACGACTATTTATCTACAGCTTTAATCTTGCTGTTTTTAGTTGTTTTTCTACACACAACCCATCTGCTTTCGCGAATGGATAATGTGTTATTTGATATTGGTCAAAAACTTTACTACAGCCCCGCGCCAGCCGATATTGTGATTGTGGCAATTGACGAAAACAGCTTGTCGCAACTCGGTCGTTGGCCTTGGTCTAGGCAAGTGCATGCTGATTTAATCAATCGACTCAAGCAAGAAAATACCTTGGCAATTGGCTTAGATATTATTTTCTCTGAGCCTGAGAAAACCAATAAAAGTGCCGATGCCGCATTAGCTAACGCAATTGAACAAGCTAAAAATGTTGTGTTACCTATATTGCTAGAAACAACACGCGTAAATGGTCAATTAGTTGAAACTCTACCCTTGCCTAGCTTGGCCTTGCATGCCGCTGATTTAGGCCGTGTGCATGCTGCGCTAGACGAAGACGGTATTGCGCGCAGCGTTTACCTGTTTGAAGGTGTCGGCGCGCCAGTTTGGCAACATTTTTCACAAGCCGTGCTTAATGTGGCCATGCAGCTGCCTTCTGAAAACCAGTTTCAAGTGCCAACCGAACAAAAAAATATCTTTTCATTGGTACGTGAGCAGCAAAAAAGAGTGAGTTTTAAAGGCCCGCCAGGCCATTTCTCGTCTATTTCTTATGTGCAAGTATTAAAAGGCGAGTTTGAAAAAAATACGTTTAAAAACAAAATCGTATTAATTGGTGCCACTGCCTCTGGCATGAATGATTTGCTGTCAACGCCTGTTTCCGGGCTAAGTCAGCCCATGGCTGGTGTTGAGTTTCATGCCAATGTGCTCGATTCAATGCGTAGTAATCACTTAATTGATACGGCGCCAACTTTACCTAGTTTACTAATTTTAATCCTGCTGGCCTTGCTGCCCTTGGTTTGGATGCCACGATTAACGGCATTACCTGGTTTAGTTTTAACCTTGGTGTACTTTGTATTTGTGGGCACAATGGCAGCCATACTGCCCAAACTATTCAGTATTTGGATTGCGCCATCTGCTGCACTTTTAACGATATTAATTTCTTACCCTGTTTGGAGTTGGCGTAAATTAGAAGCGGCTCAGCGTTATCTAGATCAAGAGCTAGCGTACTTAAAAAACTTAATTCGTAAATCAGACATCAATGACAGCCCCACGCATCGCTATGACAGTTTTGATGACCGCATAGAGCAGGTGCGCGCGGCAGGGCAGTAACTGCGCTTTTTGCAAAATGACCGCAAAGAAGTGCTGGCATTTATTTCGCATGATTTACGTGCGCCGCTGGCCAGTGCCATGATGATGTTAGATGAGCACAAGCAGCTAAAATCTAAGTTGTATGCGCCCATATCGCAAGCGCTGCAATTAGCTGAAGATTTTCTGCAAGCATCGCGTGCAGAAATGAGTAATAGTGCCGATTTTAAAGAGTTGGACTTTGCTGGCGTTACTCATCAAGCGGTGGATGACGCTTATGAAACGGCGTTGAAAAAAGATATTAAGCTGGAAAGAGATATTGTAGAAGGCTTGGTGTGGGTAAACGGTAATTTTGGATTATTGCAAAGAGCGATACTTAATTTGGTGATGAACGCGATTAAGTTTGCACCAAAGCACTCTGTTGTCACTATTAGGTTGCGCTACAGTAATAATCAAGCGGTTTTAAATGTGATTGATAACGGTCCTGGCATACCAATAGAAGAGCAAAAACAGCTATTTAAACGATTTAGTCGCTTAAAAGATACTAACGCTGCACCAGATGTAGCAGGGCTAGGCTTGTATTTCGTGCATA
>JAYWCF010000303.1:0-21814 GCA_043780715.1 Methylotenera sp.
TTTGAAGCAAAAAATATAACCAGCCAAGTGGTGGTTGGGCAAGCAATTCCAAGTGTTAGCCCAGGTATTGCATCGGTTTATTTGAAAAAAGTAGAATGCTTTTGTTTTGTTAACCAAAGTTTAAAACCAGGTGAAACAAAGGTAATGCCGTTACGGTTTTTTATCGATCCAGCAATACCAAAAGAGGTAAGTGAAATGACTTTGTCGTATTCTTTTTTTGAAGCGACAAAAAAATAAAAGTGATTTAATTATTACTTAGCATTAAAATTTTGTATTAAAAAATTGAAGTATAAAAAGGGAGCTTGTATCGCCAGCAAAGTGATACAACGTTATAATTAAGTAGTTAAAATTTAGGTGCTTGGGAGTAAACGAATGGCAACACATTCAGAAAATCAATATTATGTGCCTCATGGCAGCATATATCCTTCAATATTATCAGTAGGTTTGCTGTCACTTGCATCAGGCTTCATTTTTAATATGAATAAGCTGCATTTTGGCAAAAGATGATGTATTTAGGCGCTGCTATCATCATCGCCATGGTCTTCAAATGGATGGGTTCAGTGATTACTGAAAGCATCACAGGTCAATACAAAAGCTGGGAAGATAAATCGTTCCGTATTGGTATGATTGTGTTTATTTGCTCTGAAGTGGCCTTCTTTGCGGCATTCTTTGGTGCTTTATTTTACATGCGCGTATTGTCAGTGCCAGATTTAGCGGGCTACGACGCAGACATTACACCGTACAAAGACTTCTTAAGTTCATGGCCTTCATTAGGCCCAGGCGGTAAGGTTTTAGGTACCGATTACATACCACCAGCTAATTTTAAACCGATGCATTGGAATGGTTTACCTTTAATCAACACCATCTTATTACTCAGTTCTGGTGCAACTATTACTTGGGCACATTGGGGTTTAATTAAGAATAAACGCAATCAATTAGTAATTGGCATGGCGCTAACTGTTTTATTGGGCATTACTTTCTTGGCTTGCCAAGCAATGGAATACCATGAAGCTTACACGGAAATGGGTTTAACATTGGGTAGCGGTGCTTATGGTGCAACCTTCTTTATGTTGACTGGTTTCCACGGTTTTCATGTGTTACTTGGCACCACCATGTTAATTGTTATTTTAATCCGCTGCATGAAAGGCCACTTTACGCCTGAACATCACTTTGGTTTTGAAGGTGTTGCTTGGTATTGGCACTTTGTTGATGTGGTTTGGTTAGGTTTGTTTATTTTTGTATATATGCTTTAAGTAATTACAATAAAAAGGGCGATGCATTGATTGCATCGCCCTTTTTATTTAAAAGGTAAATAACTAAAGTGCGTGACCAAGTTTTCCAAAATAAGCGGCGATAATTAAAGCAATAAACAGCACGATTGATAAACCAATACGCATGGTTAATGCTTTAACTGTTCTATCACTACCCGATTTATCTTTGTTTAAGAAAAACAAAGCTGAAAACAAACTACCCAAAATAACAATTAAAACCAATACCACTGCAATTTTAATAAACATTAATATGTCCAAAAGAAGTAAATAAATAATTATGCGACTGGTCTAGTATAAATGCAATTTAGATTTCTGAATGTTGAATTTAAACCAACTTTGCTTGGCACGCTAATTACGATTGTCTGCATTCCAACTTTTATAAAATTAGGCTATTGGCAATACGATAAAGCGGTACTAAAGCAGAAGATTCAAGCTAATTTTGAGCAAACTAATGCCAATCAATCGCCCAATTTAAAAGACTATTTACTCAATTCTGAGCAATTAGAGTTTAAAAAAATTGAAGTGGATGGTGAATATGATAATCAGTATCAGATATTGATTGATAATAAAGTTGAAAATAGCTTAGCTGGTTATCATGTGATTACGCCGCTAAAAATTGAAAATTCAGATGTCTATGTGTTGGTCAATCGTGGCTGGATTCAAGGTAATAAAGCGCGGGCCGATATACCAACTTTTAATACGCCAAAAGGTGTGTTAAACATAAAAGGTATGGCATGGTTGCCGACCAAAAAGATATTTACGCTTGAAGAAAAAACACAAGCGGCTGCCAATGCTGAATGGCAATTGGTTTGGCAAAATTTAGATATGCAGAAGTACGTAAAAACCGCACCGATTAAGATTCTACCAATTATTGTAAAGTTGGATAGAGATAGCGCGGCGGGCGGGTTTGTACGCAATTGGGAAATGTCAGCTGACCGCATCGTGACGCATATGGGCTATGCTTATCAGTGGTTTGGTTTTGCCTTTGCGGCATTGGCTATTTATTTGTATTTAAGTATTAAGAAATTAAATTAAAATTTGTAAGTAAGATTTGTTAAAAGGGTAAAGGTTTTTATGCAAACAGAGCAAACAAGTGCGATTTATCAAGAAAATCAGCGCAAAGGTAGAACTGTATTTTTGATGATGCTGATATTTTTTGTAGTGCCAATTATTGCCGTTGTGTTGATGTTTAAATACGATTTTAAGCCAACTGGCACAAGCCGTGGCGAGTTGATGGTGCCGCCAAGATTGCTTGAAACAACGACCACGTTGAAAAATAGTGATGGCCAAGATAGCAGCCGCTTTTGGAGTGAAAAGTGGACCATGGTGTTTGTGGCCGATGTTTGTGAGGCTAATTGCATGGCCAAACTAAGAGATATGCGCCAAATTCATGTGTCGATGTATAAGGATATTCCGCGTACGCAGCGCGTGCTGGTAACTACTATGCAAGATGTTACCGCCATCAAAAAAGATTTTCCCGATTTAAATATTATCAATCAAACAGCGGCCGATATCAGCGCACTTAGTCAGCAATTTAGTGTGGCAAATGAAGTTGCTATGCAGTCTAACAGGCTGTATTTTGTAGATCCATTGGGTCACATTATGATGAGTTATCCTGCCAACACAGCGGCAGCCGATATACGTAAAGATTTAGCACGATTATTAAGATATTCTTGGGCGGCATAATATGTTGTTTAAACGTTTAGCAATGTTGGGCGCAATAATGGCCTTTTGTGTGGTGGTTTTGGGCGCTTACGTGCGCCTAACGGATGCAGGGCTAGGCTGCCCAGATTGGCCAGGCTGTTATGGCACATTAACCGTGCCAGAAAGCGAAGCGGCTATTCAAAATGCGCAAACTATTTATCCTGATAGCATTGTTGAAACGGGTAAAGCATGGAAAGAAATGCTACACCGCTATTTGGCCGGTACATTAGGCTTAGTTGTGCTGGCGCTATTTATTTTGGCTTGGAAAAAAGCGCGTCAATTTCCACAGCAAATTAAGGTGTCGCCTTGGCTCACTACGGCGCTGCTTGCCATTATTATGTTTCAAGCTGCATTAGGCATGTGGACTGTTACTATGCTGCTTAAACCGGTTATTGTTAGCGCACATTTGTTAGGTGGCATGACCACTTTGGGTTTATTAACATGGATTGCACATCGAAATTGGGGCCAATATTCATCTAGCATCGTTCAAAGCCGCGGCTCAAGAAACTTAATCCGTTTTGGATTAATAGTTTTATTGATGCAGATATTTTTAGGTGGCTGGACCAGCACTAACTACGCCGCATTAGCTTGCACCGATTTTCCTACCTGCCATGGCGCATGGATGCCTGACATGGACTTTAAAGACGCATTTCACATGGTCCGCGAATTAGGTCAAAGTGCCGATGGCGGAAATCTAACGCTAGCGTCCCTTACCGCCATTCAATGGACGCACCGTATAGGCGCTATTATTACTTTGATTTATTTGGGTTTTTTAGCATTAAATAGTTTAAAATACGCGCAATTAAAATACCTAAGCATGGCATTAATTGCCGTGTTATTCGCGCAAATCAGCCTTGGTATTGCAAACTTAGTGTTGCATTTACCGCTGGTATTGGCTGTGGGACATAATTTGGGGGCCGCCTTATTGGTGATTATTCTAGTGATTTTCAATTCAAAAATCACTGGCAGTAAAGTCATCATCACATAAGCGCTTGCAACCACATTCAATGAAATAAAGTGAGTATGAATTGAGTCAGAAATCAAATGTAAGCACAGTCAATCACTTGCAGGCTTTTGCAGCAAGTTTTAAAAACTTTTACGCCCTGTGCAAGCCACGCGTCACCATGTTGATTGTGTTTACCGCCATTATTGGCATGTTTTTAGCAACACCTGGTATGGTGCCATGGCCGCTTTTATTAGCAACCACCGTTGGTATTGCATTTGCATCTGGTGCGGCAGCTGCCTTTAACTGTTTAATTGAGCATAAAATTGACGCGGTAATGGCGCGCACACGCGGCAGACCTTTGCCTACAGGCCAAGTTTCACACACCGAAACCATGGTTTTCGCCACACTGCTAGGTGGGTCTGGCTTATTAATTTTATATCTTTTCGTTAATCCATTAACTATGTGGCTAACCTTTGCCACATTTGTCGGCTATGCCGTTATTTATACGGTATTTTTAAAGCCAGCAACGCCAATGAATATTGTGATTGGTGGCGCATCTGGCGCTATGCCGCCAATATTAGGTTGGGCGGCAGTCAATAATGCCGTTTCTCCAGAATCACTCATTATGTTTTTGATTATTTTTGCTTGGACGCCTCCGCATTTTTGGGCGCTAGCATTGTACAGACGTGAAGAATACGCCAAAGTAGGCATGCCAATGCTACCAGTGACACACGGCGAAGCCTTTACGCTGCTGCATATTTTGTTATACACGGTGATTTTGGTAGTAGTCTCAGTCATGCCTTACGGTTTAGGCATGAGCGGTTTAATTTACTTGGCTTCTGCCATTTTATTAAACGCAGTGTTTTTATGGTATGTCATTGGTTTATATCGAAAATATTCAGACGATTTAGCCAAAGCGACCTTTAAATATTCAATTTTGTATTTAACGCTGATCTTTGCCGCGCTATTAGTCGATCACTACTGGAAGATATAGATTTATTTATAAATTTAGTATTTTGGTGCGCCCGGCGGGAGTCGAACCCACGACCTTTGGCTTCGGAAACCAACACTCTATCCAGCTGAGCTACGGGCGCTTGTGATGGCGCATTATAACAAAGCAAGTGCCATTAAGATAATGCGCATTTAGCTGGCATGTAATTTATTGTTAGTTTTAAAGTTTTTATGCGCAATCTGTGCTTGTATGCTTTTAACCTTGATGGTGAGTAGGTATAATTAATAAAAGCACAATTATAATTAAGTTATTTTTAATATTTAGGGATTAAAAGCAATGAGCAAGAAAGATGATAGTTATTCAGGTTCTAGTTTCTGGCAATTAATTATTGCAATTCCAGGCACTATTCTAGCGTTTACCTTGTTAATCTCGCTATTAGCCTACTTTTTTGGCAAAACCGAAGTGCCAACAACACCAGCACCAACGCCTGCTGAAGTATCTGCTAAGGTAGAAGAGGCGATTAAGCCAGTTGCCGTAGTTGAAGTAGCGGCTGCAAGCACAGGCCCGCATGTGGATAAAAGCGGTGAAGAAGTTACTAAGGCGGTATGTTCAATGTGTCACGCGGCAGGTTTAATGCAAGCGCCAACCATTGGCAACAAAGAACAATGGGCGCCGCGCATTGCGCAAGGCTACGAAACATTGGTACAGCACGCTATTGCCGGTATTCGCAATATGCCAGCCCGTGGCGGTAACCCTGATTTAACCGATGGTGAGATTGCCAATGCCGTTGCGCACATGGCCAATGCGTCTGGCGCAAGCTTTACACCACCTGCACCTGCAGCGCCAGCAGCTGATGCCGCCGCGCCTGCTGCTGAACCAGCACCAGCGAGTTAAGCGACGCTAAATCAAATAAAAAAAGCCGCTAACTGATATTAGCGGCTTTTTTGTTTATATAACCTATATGGCAACTTACGCAATTGGTGATATTCAGGGCTGTTACCATGCCTTTAGCGCGTTGCTAACTCGTCTGTCGTTTAATCCACAACAGGATCAATTGCGATTAGTCGGCGATTTAATCAATCGCGGTAGCGGCTCGCTTGAAGTGCTGCGTTGGTGTTATCAACATCAATCTTCTATAAAAGTGGTGCTAGGTAATCACGATTTACACGCGCTTGCCGTTGCACATCATCTTAAAAAAGCCCATAAAAGTGATACCTTGCAAGCAATTATGGACGCCGCTGATGGCGCTGATTTACTGACTTGGCTACGTCACCAGCCGCTGATGGTTGTTGATATAGATGATAATCAAATGCCTTATGCCATGGTGCACGCCGGCTTATTGCCACCATGGACAATCAATTCTGCGTTAGCTTATTCGCAAGAAGTAGAGCGCGCTTTGCAGGCGCACGATTATCAACTTTTTCTGGCTAATATGTATGGCAATCAGCCTGCTAATTGGCAAGATGGTTTAATTGGTTTTGATCGACTTAAAGTGATTACCAACGCCATGACGCGCATGCGTGTGTGTAAAGCCAATGGTGAAATGGAATTTGCGTTTAAAGGCCAGTTGCAAGATGTGCCTGCCGATTACATGCCATGGTTCAATGCGCCAAATCGGCAATCAGAAAACACCCGCATTTTTTGTGGTCACTGGTCTGCGCTGGGTTTGAGTCAACGTAATAATGTAACTAGCCTAGATACTGGTTGTTTATGGGGCGGGCAGTTGAGTGCCATTTGCATTGAAACGGGTGCTATTACACAGGTGCAGCACGATGCAAGAGATACGCCTAAGCTAATTTAGCCACAATCGCATCATAGGCGGCTTGCGTTAAATGGCGTCTATCTTTGCCTGATGTTTCAATTGGGCTTAAAAAATGTAATTCTATAAGTGCGTTTTTTTGCTTAACGACTTCAAGCATCGATTCAATTAACCCCGTTTCGCCCGCGTAAGCCATATTTGTGTTGATGCTACCGTCGGTATTTAAATAGCGAATTGCCACTGGCCAAATGCTGCTGTTGGCGGCAATTGCGGCCTGTAGTACGCTGCTTTTAAACGGCAACACTTGCTTGCCATCGGTTGTTGTGCCTTCTGGAAAAAAACATAAGTTGTCACCGGCAATTAAGCTGGCGGCGGTGATATTAACGATTTTGGCCGCTTCTTGTTTTTTGCTTCTATCAATAAATAAAGTATTGGCTTTTTCAACCAAATAACCAAACACAGGCCAACTTCTAATTTCGGCTTTAGCAATAAAACGCAGCGCAATTTTACTGTTTAGCGCATGAATATCGGACCATGAAATATGATTCGCCACAAACATCACACCCTTTGTAGTGCTGGGTGGTAAATCACCAAAGGTGACTACTTTAATATGAAAGGCGCGCATCAAACCGCCACACCACCACTTAATGAGCGCTAATTTAGTATTTTTAGCCAAAAATGGTAAAAATACAGAGGCGATAATTAAGCCAATGATGGTGTGAAAGAAAACGCGTGTAATGCGGAAAATTTGTGTGATTAAGCTGGCTTGAGGCAATTATTTTAAGAAATGCGAAGCATAACGTCCGTTAATTTTTGATAACGGTAACATTACCAGCATATCGGCTGTATTGAAATGGGCATCCCACGCTGGCTCGCCACAAATATAAGCGCCTAGCCTTAAATAACCCTTAATAAGGGGCGGGCAAATCACTTGCACATCTTGATTTAGCGCATTAATTGGCAAGGCTGTGCGCGGAAAAACGCGGTATTCAGGCGGTGATAAATAATCCGCTTTAAGTTTATTGTACAAACTAGCCGCCATATGGCCGCCATCGTTAATTGGCACGCTGCCGCAACCAATCATATATTCATAATTATGCGTTTGCATGTATTTGGCTAAACCCGCCCACAACATGGCAATTGTGCCGCCGTTGCGGTAATTTTGATGCACGCAAGCGCGGCCGACTTCTACCGTGCTTTTAAAGAGGTGGGATAAGCGTGTTAAATCGAATTCACCGGCAGAATAATAGCCGCCAGCTTCGTTGGCTTTTTCTGGGCTTAAAATTCGGTAAGTGCCAATTACTTGATTGGTAGCGGTTTCGCGCACTAGTAAGTGCTCACAAAATTCGTCAAAGCCGTCAATGTCTAAGCCACCGCGGCTAGATAATTGCGCGCCCATTTCTTCTGCAAATACTTTATAGCGCAAGCGTTGTGCTTCAGCTACCTCGGCGGGGTTGCGGGCTAGGCTAATGCTTAAGCCTCTTGGCTGATTGTTTAGCTGGTTACTTGTCTGATTGCTGGTTTGGTTACTGTTTTGGTTGCTGGCTTGCTGGTCTTGTTGCTGAGTAGTTTTATTATCAAACATAACATCTCTCCAATATTTTGAGTGATGTTATGTGCTGAACATGAATGAGATATGAAAATTAGATGACTAAATGATGACAGAAAAAATGCAGGTACTACATTAAAGATCACTACTATTAATGAGTAACGCGTGATGTATCAGAACTTTCCACAAGACGCACTTTGTCACCAGGATTAAATTGCTCATCGGCTTCTTGAACAATTGCAATCATGGCGCCGCCATCCAATTTAACGGTAATTTCTAATCCATCTTTACGGGTAAGGCCTTCTTCTGCTGCAGAGCCTACAAGGCCGCCCACAACCGCGCCAATAACCGATGCAATGGCGCTACCGCGACCACCGCCAACTGAACTGCCCGCTATGCCGCCCACAACACCGCCAGCCAATGAGCCAACAGGTGATTTGGTGCCTTCTAATTGAACTGAGCGCACGCTTTCGACGATGCCAGTTCTAACCGTTTGCACTTTTCTGGCATCATCGCGCTTGTAAACATTGCCTGAATTAGAGCTAGCGCATGCCGTTGTTAATAAGGCTAAAAAAGCAATAATTAATAATTTTGAAATGTTCATTATTTGATTCCTTTATATAAACGGCCGAATTTTTAACAAGGCTACAGGATGTTTATTATGTTCTAAAATCTAAGAAACTGTTGTAAACATTAATTTAGTTTGCTGGCCGCTAATTTATTTTGCTGTTCCGCTTGCTCTGCCGAAACCTCTGATATTAGTGCTTGCGCGTAAATATTTTCAATTTCTGCACGGCTTGGGCTGTGGTTTTGGCCGCCACGGCTGGCGATTTTAATCGCTCCCATGGTTGAGGCTAATCGGCCACAGGTTACCCAATCCCAACCATTAGCAATGCCATACAGCAAACCAGCGCGATAAGCGTCACCGCAACCGGTTGGGTCGACCACTTTATCGGCTTTAACGCATGCAATCTCAAAACGTTGACCATCGGCATAAATATGTGAACCACTGCCGCCTAATGTAACAATCAACGCTTTAACCTTTTGCGCCAGCTGTTCTAAACTTAAGCCTGTTTTGTCTTGCAACACTTGCGCTTCGTAATCGTTAACGGCTAAATAAGTCGCCATTTCAATAAAATACAGTAGATCCTCGCCATTAAACATCGGCAAGCCTTGGCCAGGGTCAAACATAAACGGAATGCCCGCCTCAAAACATTCTTTGGCGTGTTGAAACATACCATCGCGGCCATCGGGCGCAATAATCGCCAAGCTAATTTCTTTGGCATCATTAACACTGTTTTGGTGTGATTCCACCATGGCGCCCGGGTGAAAAGCCGTGATTTGATTGTCATCGATATCGGTGGTAATAAAGGCCTGCGCGGTAAAGCTGCCATCAATTTGCTTAATGTGCGCTGTGTTGAGTTTGTTTTTATTAAGCCAACTGGTGTAGTTACCAAAATCTTCGCCAACGGTGGCCATAATCAGCGGTTTTCCTTCAAGCAATTGCAAATTGTAGGCAATATTGCCAGCGGTGCCGCCAAATTCACGGCGCATTTCGGGCACATAAAACGCCACGCTTAATTTGTGAATTTTATCCGGCAGAATATGATTTTTGAATTGATCTTGAAACACCATAATGGTGTCGAAGGCAAGTGAGCCACAAATAAGCGTGTGCATAAATAATACCAATATTTTAAAACGATATTATCTTAGAGTGCGCCTAAGCTAGGCAAGCAATGTTTTAGGGAAAATGCAATGATAAGCAAGCACTTATCGCGATTGCTTGGGTATTATTTGGCGATTAAGATTGTTTAATTGCGCCGTCGATTAACATTTTGGCCGCTTTTTTGGCGTATTTAATCGCGCCAGAGCCGCGTTTCATTTGCTCGGCTTGGGCGGCACCTTCAAATAATAAAGATAGTTGCAAGGCTAAACCATCGGCATCTTTAATATTGGCGTCCATCGCCAATTTGCTAATAAACTGCTTGAATTCACGAGATTGCTGTGAAGACAATTTGTGAATCGCGTTTTCTTCGTTCGGAAACTCAGCAGAGGCTTTAATAAACCCCACGCCAATAAAAGCCGATGAATTGACCCATTCTTCAATGTAATCAAACAGGTATTGAATTTTATCGGCCGGTTTTTTGGTGTTTGAATTAAGCTTTTCATCTAACCAGCTTTGAAAATCATGCTGGCTCTTTTGCAATACCTCAACAATCAATTGTTCTTTTGAATTGAAGTACTTATATAGCGTCATTTTAGTGGTGCCAGCGACCGCCACAATGGTATCTACGCCAGTGGAATTAATGCCTCTGGTGTGAAATAAATCGGTTGCGACCAATAAAATTTTGTCTTTTAACAAGCTCATAAAATAAGTATAGCATGAGAATAATTGGCTCTGTCAAATATACTTATAAGTAATAATGTTTTATTAAACTGAATTTAGTTTGTGCATAAGTGACTAATGTTGCTACTAATATTTATTTGCATGCAAAATAATTTAAGTATAATATATACAGGTCTGTATATATTTATTGATGGCTAATTTTATAAGGAGCAACAAATGAAACAACTAACAAAAGCAAGTATTTTAGCGGTAGCGGCATTATCAACAGCGTGTGCTTCTATGCCTAAAGATAAAGCAGCCAATTTAATGGTTGAAGAAAAAGTAACGATTAACGCGCCAGCCGCCAAGGTTTGGAGTAAGGTTTCAAATTATGGCGATTTGGGTGCTTTTCACCCTGCAGTTGCTAAAACTGAAATTAAAAGCGGCACTAACAACACCAAAGGCGCTGTGCGCTTATTAACATTGCAAGATGGCGGAACCGTTAACGAAACCTTAACGGCCTACAGCGCAGCAAATATGACCTATTCTTATGTCATTAATGAAAGCGTATTACCAGTGAGCCATTATTCGGCAAAAATTGCAGTAAAACCAATCAGCGCCAATATTTCAGAGGTTGTTTGGAATGCGAATTTCGCGCGCAAAGATTTCTCAGACACACCAGCTGCTGGTCAAGATGATGCGGCTGCACTAGGCACAATTAAAGCCGTGTTTCGCGGTGGTTTAGATAACTTGAAAAAAATATCAG
This sequence comes from Methylotenera sp., assembly GCA_043780715.1. Classification (GTDB taxonomy): domain Bacteria; phylum Pseudomonadota; class Gammaproteobacteria; order Burkholderiales; family Methylophilaceae; genus Methylotenera_A. Next base: position 11,274 of record JAYWCF010000303.1, read on the forward strand.
AATAAATTCAGATTTATCGATTTGAATAAACTTTGAAGTAGTTTGATGTTGTTTTGAAGTTGATTTGAAAAAGCCAAGCAAACGCTTGGCTTTTTTATTGATTTTCTTAATTAGTAGAGTTAGCCATTAGCATGGGCGTGTAGTTGCAGCGCACCATCTCTAACATTTTACGCACCAATTGTTGCTCTTGAACATTGGTTGAAATTTGACCAGAAACAATATTCTCAAAATACACTTTTTTGTAAGAATCGGGCAATTGCAAGGCTTCTACCAGCTGGCAATTGCCTTTACGCATTTGATCAATTTGCGCAATTAACGCAGCCGTTTGTTCTGGGCTGGCAATCTGGCTTGGTTTTGCCGCCACTTTAATCGGCTCAACATAAGCTAAATATTGCGTGGTGGATTGGTTTGATTGGTTGTGTATCAATAAGCTGCCTGCTACTACTAAAGCGCCCAAAAAGCTGGCGGCAATGGCATAAACAGAGGTTTTACTCATGCGAAATTCTGGTGTGGTTTGCGCCGCGATTAAGGCTTTTGCGGCATTTTTGGCATGCATTAAGCTGGATTGATGCGCATTGGTTTCAGCTTGTGTGCTTAATTTTTCTTGCATGGCCGCAATGGCCATAAAGTAAAGCTGGCTGGCTAACATTTCTGGCATGGCAGCGCCTGCTCTGGCCGCTTCCAGCGTTAAAAAATCTTGTAATTGGTGATTAGAAATTTGCGTTGTATGTAATGTTTGTTGGCTTAATTGCTCACGTAATCTTAATTGCTCGTTTACTACTGGCGCATCAAGCCAATCTTCTAAAATATCAAATAAGCTTAAAAGCCGCGCGCTAGGTTTTGCGCTGGATTTTTTAAGCATATGAATCAGCCAATCCGATTGCAGTATATTGGTATCTACACTATTCATTCTCAACCTTAATGATTCAACTAGAACGGCTTTACAACCACCAAAATGACCACAGCAAACAACATAAGCACAGGCGCTTCGTTAAACCAGCGATACCACACATGGCTATGCGTATTTTTGCCGGCTTTAAAATCGCGCATAAGCTTGCCACAATATAAATGATAGCCAATTAAGCCAGCAACTAATAGCAGCTTAGCATGCAGCCAGCCACCACTAATGCCGTAACCCAACCAAAGCCATAATCCAAACACCAAGGCCAACACAGCCAGCGGCAGCATAAAGCGGTAAAGCTTGTGCTCCATTAAGCCAAGCCGCTCTTGAGTGGCGGCATCAGTCACCATGGCGTGATTCACAAATAATCGCGGCAAATAAAACAAGCCTGCAAACCAGCTGGTGACAAAAATAATGTGTAGTGCTTTAACCCACAGCATTATTTGGCCAGCTCAGTATTCAATAGTTGATGCAATTTAGCAAAATCTAATTCGCCAATAGTGCGCTGTAAACGATGGCCTTTTTTATCAAAAATAAAAGCAGTCGGAGTTAAATTTACGCCACCAAAAGCTTGCGTCACTTCCGAAAAACCATCATGCATCACAGGGAAGGGCAGCGCTTTTTGTTTAGTATAATTAAGCACTTGCGCAGGCGGATCATAAGGCATGGCCACTGAAATAATTTCAAAGCCTTTTGGCTTATACGTATTATAAGTCTTGATTAAATGGGGCATTTCTTTAATGCAACCGGGGCAATCGGTGGCCCAAAAGTTAATCAACACCACTTTGCCTTTTAAATCGGTCATGCTGATTTTTTTGCCATCAATGGTAGTGAAGGTAATGTTTGGCGCTTGTGTTTTATTGCTAAGGCTTAAGCCCAAAAAAACCAATAAAGCTAAAATAGCAATTGGAATCAGTAATTTTTTAACCGTAGACATAGTCATATTTTAACGCTTTTTAGTGAAATCTTTGAATGAAATGCTTAATAAAATTTGAATGAAATGCTTTGTAAAATTAAGTGCAATAACCATAGAACGCTTACAGTTATTTGCTGGTCTACTGCATGTTATAATCTTTTATTGAATTTTGTTTAAATTTTAAAGCTTAAATGAACGCACCCATACCAGCCAAAATCTTGCAAACCGAGCCAGCGCCTGCCGCTGCACGTCTGCGCGAAATCCCTTACAACTACACCTCATTTTCAGACCGCGAAATTGTTATTCGGTTTTTGGGTGAAGGCATTTGGGATGTTTTAAATGAATTACGCGGCGAGCGCAAAACAGGCCGCAGCGCACGCATGTTGTTTGAAGTGCTGGGTGATTTATGGGTAGTGAGCCGTAATCCGTATTTGCAAGACGATTTATTGGATAACCCAAAACGCCGCAAAGCCTTAATTGACGCGCTGTACCATCGCATTAAAGCCATTGATGAACGCAATGTGAATGGCAATAGTATTGGCAATGAAAAAGTACAAAAATTAGTGCTTGCGGCAACTAAAGCGGTTGAAAAATTTGCCGAAGATTTTCGCCAAACTTATGACTTGCGCAAAAAAGCATTAAGCAAATACAGCAAAATTACGCGTAAAGACAATATTCAGTTTGATGGCCTAGCGCGCGTTTCACATGTAACCGATGCCACCGACTGGCGCGTGGAATATCCGTTTGTGGTGCTTAACCCAGACACGGAAATTGAAATCGCTGCTTTAGTTAAAGCCAGTATTGAGCTTGGTTTAACCGTCATCCCAAGAGGCGGCGGAACCGGCTACACCGGCGGCGCCATTCCATTAACGCCATTATCGGTAGTGATTAATACCGAAAAATTAGACCGCCACACTGGTGTGCAAATGCGTACGCTACCTGGCGTAGCCAGACAGGTTGCCACTATTGAATGTGGCGCAGGCGTTGTGACACGCCGCGCGATGGAAGCGGCGACTGAAGCAGGTTTAGAATTTGCCTGCGATCCGACCAGTGCGGATGCCAGTTGTATTGGCGGTAATGTGGCCATGAACGCAGGCGGCAAAAAAGCGGTGCTTTGGGGCACAGCGCTGGATAATTTGGCTTCTTACCGCATGGTAACGCCAGACGCGACTTGGATTGAAGTAGAGCGCCTAGATCATAACTTAGGCAAAATTCACGATATTGCCATGGCGCGCTTTAAAATCAGCCGTTTTAATATTGATATGAAAACGCAGCTGGGCGAACCTGAGATTATCAGCATCCCCGGCCCAAGTTTTAGAAAAGTGGGTCTAGGTAAAGACGTAACCGATAAGTTTTTAAGCGGCTTACCCGGTATTCAAAAAGAGGGCTGCGATGGCTTGATTACCAGCGCCACCTTTATTTTGCACCGCATGCCTAAATACGTGCGAACCATTGCGCTAGAATTTTTTGGCAATGTGTCACACGCCGTGCCAGCCATTGTTGAGATTAAAGATTATCTGGATGCGACGGCCAAAGGCTTAAATAATGGTCAAGGCCCAGCCGTAATTATGGCTGGCTTAGAGCATATGGATGAGCGCTATATTAAAGCGGTTGGCTACGCCACCAAAGCGGCCAGACAGCAACGCCCAAAAATGGTATTGATTGCCGATATTGCCTCTGATGATGAAAATGCGGTGGGCGAAGTCGCGTCTGCCATGGTGCGGATGTGTAACGCCAAAAATGGCGAAGGTTTTATTGCCGTTTCAGGCGAAGCGCGCAAAAAATTCTGGCTGGATCGTGCGCGTACAGCCGCCATCGCCAAGCATACCAATGCCTTTAAAATCAATGAAGACGTAGTGATTCCACTGCCAAAATTGGGCGATTATTCAGACGGTATTGAACGCATTAATATTGAGCTTTCAATTGATAATAAGCTTAAATTAGTAGATGCCTTAGAAGCGTTTATGCAGACCGAATTGCCGCTGCAAGCCGATGAAGATGGCAATGCTGATGCTGAAATGGTGCATTCTAAGCAATTGATTGCACTGCAATTATTGCGTGATTTGCGTGCCAAATGGCGTTTAATTCTTAATACGCTGGATGAACCAGTCAGCGTATTAGGTGAGCTAGGCAAACCGCATAGCCAATACGAAAATGTATTCCGTGCCGTGCAATCGTACGATTTGCGCATCTCTTGGAAGCGTGAGTTAAAACGCCCAATGGCCGAGATTTTTGCAGGCCGCGAGTATCAAAAAATCTTAACGCGCTTAGATGAAATCCACAAAGCGGTGCTGAAAAGCCGCGTGTTTATTGCCTTGCATATGCATGCGGGTGATGGCAACGTACACACCAATATCCCTGTTAATTCAGACGATTACGGCATGATGAAACAAGCGCACGATGCGGTAGACCGCGTGATGGCGTTGGCTAAAGGCTTAAATGGCGTGATTTCTGGTGAACATGGTATTGGTATTACCAAAATGGAATATTTGGACCAAGCCACCATTGATAACTTTACCGCCTACAAAAATAAGGTAGATCCTAACGGCCACTTTAATAAAGGTAAATTGTTGGCAGGTTCTGGGTTAGAAAACGCTTACACGCCAAGCTTTGGCTTACTAGAGCAAGAATCTATCATTATGGAACAATCCGCCATTGGCGAAATTGCGGATGATATAAGTGATTGTTTGCGTTGCGGAAAATGTAAGCCAGTATGTACCACGCATGTGCCGCGTGCCAATTTGCTATACAGCCCACGCAACAAAATCTTAGGTACATCATTATTAATTGAAGCGTTTTTGTATGAAGAACAAACGCGGCGCGGTATTTCACTTAAACATTTTGATGAGTTTAATGACGTCGCCGACCATTGCACGGTTTGCCATAAATGCCTAAACCCATGTCCGGTGGATATCGATTTTGGTGATGTATCAATCAAAATGCGTAACTTTTTGCGTGAGCAAGGTAAAAAGCAATTTAACCCTGGCACGGCCGCCGGTATGTTGTTTTTAAACGTAAAAGACCCGGCTACCATTAAATTTTTACGCACCACCATGATAGGCTGGGGTTATAAAGCACAGAATATTGCGCACACCTTGGCGAAACGATTTGGCTTGCTTAAAGATAAAATTCGTCCGCCAGCTACCGTTGGTAAGCCAGAAATCAAAGCACAGGTGATTCACTTTATTAATCGCCCAATGCCAAGAAAAATGCAATCTAAAACCTCACGCGCTATGCTGGGTGTGGAAGATAGCAATATGATTCCGGTGATTCGTAATCCGCTCAAAGTGACAGAGGATTCCGAAGCGGTATTTTATTTCCCTGGTTGCGGCTCTGAGCGTTTATTTTCAAATGTGGGTTTAGCCACGCAAGCTATGCTGTATGAAGTGGGCGCCATCACCGTATTGCCGCCTGGCTACTTGTGTTGCGGCTACCCGCAAACATCCAGTGGTAATCACGATAAAGGCCAAGAAATCACCGCCGATAATCGCGTATTATTCCATCGCGTGGCTAACACCTTGAATTATTTGGATATTAAAACGGTAATTGTGTCTTGCGGTACTTGTATGGATCAACTGCAAAAATACGAATTTGAGAAAATATTCCCAGGTTGCAGGCTATTGGATATTCATGAATATTTAATGGAAAAAGATATGCGTTTGCAATCGGTGACTGGTACGCGTTATATGTATCACGACCCATGCCATAGCCCAATGAAAACCTACAAGCCAATGGAAGTGACCAATAAGCTGATGGGCCAAGAGGTGCAGCTAAATGACCGTTGCTGTGGTGAAAGTGGCACCTTTGCCGCGGCGCGCCCTGATATTGCCACGCAAGTAAAAATGCGTAAGCAAGAAGAGCTGGAAAAAGGCATGCATAAAATGGGCTTAACGGTTGGCAAGCCTGAAGAAAAAGTGAAAATACTCACCAGCTGCCCAAGCTGCCTGCAAGGTTTGGCGCGCTATGGCGACGATACGGGTATTGAAGCGGATTATATTGTGGTTGAAATGGCTAAGCATATACTGGGTGATAACTGGATGGAAGAATATGTGCAGCGGGTGAATAACGGTGGAGTAGAGAAGGTTTTGCTTTAGCTTGAAAAGGATATGAGTTATCGCCAAGTCTTGGATTATTAAAGATTGCTATCGTAAGGCTGGCGAGTTACTTTCTTTGATTTAGTCAAAAGAAAGTAATCAGAGAAAACATTAACTCTTGACGCTTAGATTTTAAAAAATTGGGCGCTACGGAATAAGTTTAAGGAATCTACGCAAAAGAGGGTTGCTGCGTTGCCCACACAGAACTCGCTAAAAGTCCTCAACTTTTTAGATTGTCACGGGCGCAGCAGAAGGGGAGTTAAAGTCAAAACCATTTGATGATTTTCAAGTAAAATCAAATCATGAAAAACTTTTACGCAACAATTACCCTGTTGCTATTTTTTTGCCTGACATCTGCCATACACGCCGCCTCGCTAGTGGGATGGGCAGAGATGCCCATGCATACTTTTGCTCAGGGGCCAACGTCTGGGCAGTTTAATTTTGGCGCCGATGTTTCTGGTAATCAGCAAGTGGTTCAAGGTTTTTCGGCCGTTTTGCAGGCCGACGCAGAAAATCATTTTTATTTTCTAACCGATAATGGTTTTGGTGAAAAAAGTAATTCAGCCGATGCATTGCTTAGGCTGTATGAAGTGCAAATTGATTTTAATACGGCCAACAAAAAAAACGCGACAGTAACGCCGCTTCGCTTTGTCAATTTTAAAGATACCAACAGAAAGTTAACGTTCAACATACAGGCGGATTACAGCCAATATTACAATGTTGCGCGCAACCCAAGCATTGATAAAAGTATTAGTGAGAAAAGGCTGTTAACCGGCGCGGATATTGACCCTGAATCGGTGCGCGTCGATAAAAATGGCCATTTGTGGCTTGGTGATGAATTTGGCCCATTTTTAGTGAAGCTTGATGCGGCTGGTGAGGTGTTGCGGTCAGAATTCCCTTTGCCAAATGTTGTATCACCAGATAACCCAGACATAGGCAATCTAAAGCCTAATTTGCCTTCCACTGGCGGGTTTGAGGGTATGGCTATTAACCAAGCTGGTGATATGCTGTACCCAATGCTGGAGGCAACTGTTGATGGTGATACGCCTAAAACCTTAAGAATTTACCAATTTGATGTAAATGCAGAGCACTACACAGGCCTGGTTTATCGCTATCAGTTAGATGAGCAAGGTACTAATATTGGTGATCTTGTGGCCGTTAATGAACATGAATTTTTAGTATTAGAACGTAACTCTGCTACAAAATTAGAAGATAAACCTTTTAAGAAAGTCTACTTAATTGACATTAACAAATTGGATGAAAACCAGTTTGTTAATAAGCGTGAATTAGTTGATTTAATGCGGCTTCAAGACCCCAATGATTTAAACAAAGACGGTCAATTTACTTACGCGTTTGCCTATTCGCATATTGAAAACTTATTGATTGTAGATAAAAATAACTTGTTACTTGTTAACGATAATAATTATTCGGGCCGAACATACTTTATAAAAGTTAAATTAGACAATGATTTAAATTTAGCTAAATTTAATCAGCCCAGCATTAATCATAAGGATTGGGTTAATTCCAAAGCACAACCATTTGGATTTAATTTTGGCGACCATAGTTTTTTTGGTTGGATGACGGTATTGCTGTATTTTACTGCCGCTTGTATGACGGGCTACAAAGCTAAATTAACTTATTACAACAAAGAAAATAGTTATTTTTGGTTGGGTTTAACGGTTTTATTAATTTTTCTTGGGTTTAATAAGCAACTCGATTTGCAAACCAATTTAACTGAATGGCTTCGTAATACGGCCAAAGTGCATGGCTGGTACGATCAGCGCAGGTCAGTTCAGTTGCTATTTATATCCATATTGGGGTTAGCGATTCCAATCCTACTAATCTCTTTGCGCTTATTTTTATACCACTCATGGCAACGTTATAAGTTAACTTGGGTGGGTATTGTGCTGTTATTAATTTTTGTAATGGTGCGTGCGGCTTCGTTTCACCATGTGGATCTTATTTTTTACCAAACGATAGGCAGTATTCGCTATTATCAAGTATTAGAAATGCTGGCAATTAGCACTGTTATTGCAGGCACTTTTTTTGAAAACAAACAAATTCGTGCATTTGTTCCATCGGCAACTACTACCAACATAATTGTGGTTATTGATGCAGAAGGTGATCCGGTTAAATGTCCCCGTTGTGGCAAAAAGCCGTTGGCTGAAGCCATGCATGGCCGCGTTTTTAAATGCAAAGCTTGCCAACAGATATATGAAGCGCGCCTTTCAAGAGATTGAGCTAAACTGCCATCCAGATTTATTTAAGTGATTAATATTGTGAATTTATACTCGCTAGCCAAACCCTTTTTATTTCAACTAGATGCTGAATTAGCGCATGACATCACGCTTAAAAGCTTAAAGTGGGCTGAAAAATCGGGTGTCTTAAGTTTGTATCCTAAGCCGCCAGTTTGTGCGCCGCGCCAAGTGATGGGCATTAGTTTTCCGAATGCGGTGGGTTTAGCGGCGGGTTTAGATAAAAATGGTGCCGTAATTGACGGCATGAGCAAGTTGGGCTTTGGCTTTATTGAAGTGGGCACAGTGACGCCGCGCGCGCAACCTGGCAATGCCAAGCCACGTTTGTTTAGAGTGAAAGAGGCGCAAGGCATTATTAATCGCTTTGGCTTTAATAATTTGGGTGTAGATAACCTGATTAATAATGTAAAAGTCGCGCAATATAAAGGTGTGCTGGGTATTAATATCGGCAAAAACTTTGATACGCCAATTGAAAACGCGGGTGATGATTATTTGATTTGCATGCGCAAAGTGTACGCCCATGCCAGCTATATTACGGTGAATATTTCATCCCCCAACACCAAAAATCTGCGCGCTTTACAAGAGAAAGCAGCGTTGTCCAGCCTGCTTGCCAGCTTAAAGTTAGAGCAAACCAAATTGGCGCAGCAACACGGCAAGCATGTACCAATTACCTTAAAAATTGCCCCCGATTTAACGCCAGAACAAGTGATTGAAATTGCCGATTTGTTAATGCAACATCAGATAGATGGCGTAATTGCCACCAATACTACGTTGAATCGCGAGGCAGTTATTGGTCTAAAAAACGCAGATGAAGCGGGCGGCTTATCTGGCGCGCCTGTGCGTAATTCATCCACAATCGTTATTCAACAGCTTTCAAAACAGCTACAAGGTTCGCTGCCGATCATTGGTGTAGGCGGAATTTTAAGCGGATCTGATGCGGTAGAAAAAATAGCAGCAGGCGCTAGCTTGGTGCAAATTTACAGCGGCTTAATCTACAAAGGCCCAAAACTCGTGCATAACATATGTCAAGTAATTAGTTGAAGTTTTTTATGTAAATGTTTGTTAATTAACAACTTTTTATTTGTGCCAAAAAAGCAACGTCAATTGTAAACAATTGTTAATTCCTCGTAACTTGACCGAATCACGCAAGATTCGGGCATGCCCTTTTCATCATAATCATCGTTATATCAATAAGTTTTTTTTGTTGCCTTCAATATACCTGTGTATATATAAGTATTGAAGCGAACTTATCATTAAATGAGGTTAGCATGAATCAAGTTTACAAATCACTGTGGAATGAATCGACAGGTTCATATGTTGCTGTACCAGAGACTGCTATAGCAGCTGGACAGCAGGTTTCATCAGCACGCGCGGTTAGGCGCGCCTTAAGCAGAACGCAAACGCAACGCTTGGTTTTAGAACCGCGAATTGTGTTTGATGGGGCGTTGCCAGTCGCCGTTGTAGATACGATGGATACGGCAACGAAGTTTGTCGATTCGGATTCAAACAGTTCCAAAGTGGAAACACCAATCGCGGAAAATCCGACAGTTGACTCAAAAAATGTTGATAGTTTGACAGTTGATGCTGTAAAAACAACTTCAGACAGCGAACAGAATGCTGTAGTGGTTGAAAATCGTGCCGTTATTGAAGGCACTTTGGCACTAACTAACCTCACCAGTAACGAAATTATATTTATTGATGCCCAAGTCAGTGATTTAGAAGCTTATATTATTGATCACCCCAATGCAGATGTGGTGTTAATTGACAGCAGCAAAGATGGTTTAGAGCAAATTGCCGCCGTGCTGGCAGGCCGCACCGATATTACCGCGATTCATATTTTAAGCCATGGTGCAGCAGGCCAATTAAGCTTAGGGAGCACGCTGGTGGATTTGCAAAGCATTACGGGTGAGCATGCCGATGAATTAGCCATCATTAACGCCGCCTTAAGCGCAGATGCTGATATTTTAATTTATGGTTGCGATGTAGCCGCAGGTGAAGCAGGCCAAGCCTTTGTAAATGCGCTTGCTAGCGCCACTGGTGCCGATATTGCCGCATCAATCGACAAAACAGGTGCCGCCGATTTAGGCGGCAATTGGGTCTTGGAATCGCAAACTGCTACCGTTGAGGCTAAAAGTTTAGCCTTAACCGACTGGCAAGGGGAGCTAGCTTATACCAACACAGGTGCAGGCGGCGCTTGGGCGATTAGTGCGCCAGCCAATACGGCTGCTGTGCCAGTCACGCTGACCAATACTACCGATGGTATTACCACTACCATTCAGTTATCGGGCGTTGCCAATACTTGGAGTACAACAGCCACTAACACCCTAAATCCGCTTGTTCCAACCGCTTTCACCAATTCGGCGGCAGGCACAGCC
>JAYWCF010000304.1:0-8733 GCA_043780715.1 Methylotenera sp.
GATAAATCCTAGTGGGTCGATGTGCAACATGATGAATTATTTAGTCAAAAATAGGATTATTAGTCAAAACCACGATTAATCCGATAAAATAACATCTTACCTAATTTTTAGAGATGTTTAAGCATGGTTTTCTTACAGTTATTTATGATGCTGATTGTTATTTTAATCGCGGCAGAGGTGTTTACTAACGCGCTTGAGCATTTAGGTGAAAAATTAGGCATTTCAGAAGGGGTAACCGGCTCTCTATTTGCCGCTGTTGGTACCGCCCTGCCAGAAACACTTGTGCCTTTGCTAGCAATTTTCAGTTACACCTCTACTACAGGCGGCGCTAATGCAGGCCATGAGATTGGCGTAGGCGCTATTTTAGGCGCGCCGCTTATGTTAGCCACACTTTCATTATCACTGATGGCGATTTCAGTGTGGAAACGCCGTGGCACGCAAGGCCATATCAGGCCGGAGCGCACAGGACTTATACGTGATTTAAATTTCTTCATTATTGCGTTTATTTTTGCCGCCGTTGCCATGTACGTGCCGCATGATTTGCCGGCTATTCGTTATAGTATTGGCGCCATTATGGTGATGACCTATTTTATTTATGTGATGATGACTTTGCGCGCATCTAAAGCCTTAGTAGAAGAGGGTCATGCCACAGAAGCGGACAGCGATATGTTCTTATGCAAAATTGGCCTGCCAAATAATATGGCCGTGATTATCACGCAGCTATTCTTAGGTTTGGCTTTATTGATTTTTGGCGCTAAAGGATTCATCAACGAAGTGGAAGGCGCCGCTGAAATCATTGGTATCTCAGCATTATTGCTTTCACTTTTAATTATCCCTATTGCAACCGAATTGCCTGAAAAAGTGAACAGTATTTTATGGATTCGCAAAGGTAAAGACACACTGGCATTTGGTAATATTACAGGCGCTATGGTGTTTCAGGGCACGCTTTTACCAGCGATTGGTATTATGCTAACGCCTTGGCAACCAAGACAAGAGGTGGTTTGGGGTATTGTCATTACCTTGCTAGCCGCTATTTGGTTGCGCTATTTAATGGCAAAAGGCGGCATTCGCGTTTGGCATTTATTGGTAAACGGCGCTATGTATATTACCTATTTATTTATTGCCTTAAGCTAATAACGGTAATATTAATCGTACAAACTTTCATCCGTCATATCCGCATCATCATCCTTAGCCAAGCCCAGCTTGGTTAAGCGATACCTTAAAGTTCTAAAACTTACTCCCAGCAATTTTGCCGCGGCGGTTTTATTATTGTTGGCTTTAGCCAATGCTTTTAAAATCGCGCGTTTTTCAATGTCTTCTAAATATTCTGGCAAGCCCACTTCTGGCGATTTACTTGGGTCATAGCCCACTTTATCGTCCGTATTTGGCTTGGACTGATGATCCATAAACAAGTCATCAGCGCCGATTTTTTGGCCATCGCACAGCGCCAAAGCGCGCTCTAGCATGTTTTCTAATTCACGCACATTGCCTTCAAAACGCAGCTTGCTAATCAATTTAGTAGCGCTTTCTTCCAAAGTCGGCACGCTAATCGATTGTGCATCGCACAGTTTGTGCAACAATTTTTGCGTCAGTTCAGGAATATCTTCAGGCCTATCTCTTAACGCCGGCATTTTTAGCTGAATCACGTTAAGGCGGTAATACAAATCTTGCCTAAATAAGCCATTGCTCATCATATCGCTAAGGTTTTTATGGGTGGCGCTAATAATGCGCACATCCACGCTTTCTTCCAGTGTGCCGCCCACGGTGCGCACCTTTTTTTCTTGAATGGCACGCAATAATTTTACCTGCATGGCTAATGGTAAGTCGGCTACTTCATCCAGAAAAAGCGTGCCGCCATTGGCCGCTTGAAATAAGCCAGAGGTGTCTTGTGCAGCGCCAGTAAAAGCACCTTTTTTGTAACCAAAAAATTCACTTTCCATTAAATTTTCGGGTATAGCGCCGCAGTTAACCGCCACAAACGTTTTATCGCGGCGTGAACTATTGCTGTGAATTAAGCGCGCCGCTAATTCTTTACCGCTGCCCGATTCGCCGCTTACGTAAACAGGGGCTTGGCTGCGCGCCAATTTTGCAATCATGGTACGCACATAATCCATGGCAGGCGATTGGCCAATTAAATCCACCGTATTGCTGGTTTGTTTAGCGTCTGAGCTAGATAATTTAAGCGCAGATTCCACCAATGGGCGCAATTGTTTAAGCGAAATAGGCTTGGTTAAATAATCAAACGCACCGGCTTTTAAGGCCGAAACGGCATTTTCGGCACTGCCATAAGCGGTAATCACCGCCACTGGCAGCCCAATATAATTAGCCGAAATGTGTTGCACCAACTCTAGCCCCAGCCCATCTGGCAGGCGCATATCGGTTAAGCATAAATTATACGTTTGGCTGGCCAAAAGCTGCTTGGCTTCAGCCACGCTGCTGGCGCTATCGGCGCGAATATCCATGCGCTCTAGCGTTAAAACCACCAGTTCACGAATATCGGTTTCATCGTCTACCACCAAGCAATTAAACTGCGCCATTTACCTTAAGCCTTTTTAATATACATAATAAATTGCGTGCCAATATGGGTGTTTGTTGCTTTTGCCGATGTTTTAAGTTGCAATTTAGCGCCATTGGCATCGGCCAATTCGCGCGCAATATAAAGCCCCAAGCCAGTGCCCGATTTTTCTGTGGTAAAAAACGGCTCAAACAAATGGTTGCGCACACTTTCTGGTATACCTTCACCGTCATCGGCAATTTCAATTTGCACGTCTTGTCTTTTAATGCTGGTTGTAACGGTTAATTTAAGGCTATTTTCAGTGTTTTTAGAATGGCGCCAACCATTTTTGCATAGATTCCATAAAATTTGGTTTAAGTGACGCCTATCAAACGCGATCATGGTATCGCTGTTATGCAGACTGAGTTTAAAACAGTTTGCTGGAATTTTTTCAACCGCGCAAAATTGCGTGTAAAAATCGGTCATAAAATTTTCAAGATGAATCATCTCTTGATTGGTACGATCGCGGCGATTGAGCTCTAAAACATCTTTAATAATCTGATCCAGCCGCTGCACATTATCGGCAATAATTTGCAACATGCGCGTGGTGGCTGGGTTGTTGTCTTCTTCCTCTTGCAGCAATTGGTTGGCGTGGCTAATCGCGCTAAGCGGATTGCGAATTTCGTGCGCAATATTGGCGGTTAAGCGACCTAACGCGGCCAATTTCACTTGGTGCGCCTGCGTTTGCATTTGCGACCAATCTTCAATAAAAATGACCGCGCCTTCATGCCTGTTCTCAGCCAGTGGCAACAGTCGCAATCTTAATTCGCGTGACAATATACTCAGCTTTAACGTATTGGCTGGACTAAATTCTTCAGGAACAGGCTGCTCATACATCCAGCGCCGAATCATTTCGCTAATTTCAGGCGAGAGTGTTTGCAGCGATTTTCCCTGCCAATTACTTGGGTCGTTTTCTTCATTATTAAACGCTAATAAGCGTTTGGCTTGAAGATTATGATGTTTAATTTGCAAACTTTCATCAACCACCAACACGCCATCTTGCATTTCGTGCGTAATCAGCGCATTAATCTGCGCCATATTTTTCACATCTAAACCGCGCTGCGCCGCCAGCCATTCACTTTGTTGCACGCGCTTAGCCAAGCTATAAGCCAGCCACGCCGTGGCAAAACAACTTAAGCTTAGCATGACCGCATTGGTGTAATTTTGTGTGGCTTTAGAAGCTGAAAATAACTGATACGATTGCTCAAGCAAAATACCAATAGTGGCTAAAGCCGCATAAAACAAGGCAAAGCGGCCCTCACTAATCAGGCTGGCGCTGGCAATGGTAATAATCAGCAATAAACCAATGCCAATTACGCCATCTTGTTGCGCGTGCATCAAAAGCACAATAAACACAATTTCGATGATTATTTGGGTGGGTAAGTTGTAATCAATACTGGGCTTTTCTAGCCAAGTTAAAATGCCCGAAATGCAGCTGAATATAAAATAAGCCAGCACTAAGCTAGAAAATAAACTGGCATCAACGCCATTAGAATAAGGGTTTTCACCTAATGCGCTTTGCGTGATTAAAAACAAAATGGCAATCAGCAAACGATAGCCATTGTAAAGCTTTAAACTGCGCCAGCGCGCGGCGGTTAGCGTGTCGTCAATATTGGGGGTGAGCTGAATTGCCATTCGATTTAAGCGTTTTTATGGCAATCAGGGTTATTACAAAGCACTAAATCATCTTTTTTGATGCTTTCCGATTCGGGCACATGCATGCCACAAGCAGCGCATTGAATCATTTTTTGCTCTGGTTCTGGTTGAGGGTTTTGCTGTGTGGAGTTGCTAACATTTTGGCTAAAAAATGCGCGTTTAATCACCACGTAAACCAGCCAAGCCAATACTATTAATATTAGAACACGCGCCATAATTACCTTCAAACATTGATATATTTAATAATATTGATTGTAACTAAAAACGGTGCTTTAAAGAAACGCCCATTTTAATATAGCAACCCTATATAAGCTTAAAAAGCGCAATCTGCGAAAATAGTAAAACTGTTATACTAAGCATACCGATTTTTAAAATAATTTCATGGCAAGTTCTCAAGAATTATCCGATTTTTTGCGCGATGTAGAGCGCCGTGCTTTTAAGCAAACGGTTTATGCTGTGCGCGATGAGCATGCGGCACTGGATATCGTACAAGATTCTATGCTTAAGCTAGCCGAAAAATACGCGGAAAAGCCAGCCGCTGAATATCCCATGCTGTTTCAACGTATTTTGCAAAATACCATGCGCGATTTTTGGCGTAGGCAAAAAGTGCGCAATATGTGGACAACCTTGCTTTCATCGTTTGGCGCAGGCCAAGATGGTGAAGAAGACCATGACCCGCTTGATACCATTGATGTAGAAGATGAATCGGTTAATCCGATGGCGCAACTTGAGCAAAGTCAAACCATGAAAATCATCGAAAAAGCCATTGAAAAATTGCCAACGCGTCAACGTGAAGCCTTTATATTACGTTACTGGGAAGATATGGACGTTGCAGAAACCGCCGAAGTGATGGGCTGTTCGCAAGGCAGTGTTAAAACACATTGCTCGCGTGCAGTACACACATTGGCTGCCCTGCTAGAGAAGCAAGGCTTAGGCGCACGCGCAATTGCACATTTAGGAGTAGAGTAATGACAATGAAACCCTTAAATCAAGACACGAATAATCAGCAAGAATTAAGTTTAACCGACGCACAAGCCAAGCAAATTGCGGGCATGTTGAATACGCATGCCGATCATTTGAGTATGCGCACCTTAAAACAGCTTGAAAATAGCCGCGAGTTAGCCGTAAAAGCACATGCGCAACAGCAATCTGGTGTATCAGTAAATGCAGACGGCACCATCAGCCATTTATTTTCGTGGGCAGACCAACATCGCGTTGCTTCAACTGGCTTATTGCTTGGTGCCATAATCGCTGGCTTTGTGTTAATGCAAACATTAAGCCAAAAAACAGAACATGGCGATGCGTTTTTATTGGGTGCAGAATTGCCACCAGAAGCCTTTGTGGATAGAGGTTTTGAGCCATTGTTAAATAACACGCATGCAAAACTTTAGTGTTTTATTGATTCATGCTTTAATTGCTACTGTTTTTAATCCATTAAGTTTTCAGAAAATAAAAGTGTAATGAATAAACTATTTTTATCGCTATTATTAGCTATTGCGCCATTTTACGCGCAAGTAAACGCACAAGAAAATATGCCGATTGCAGCGCCAACTTATTTGGCAATGGGCGATATTGGTAGCATTAAATCATCACTTACTGATAGCGCTGAGGCGCAATCAAAAACTTGGGCCGAGTTATCGGTAGACCAGCGTAAAGTGTTAGCTCCTTTGGGTTCTGAGTGGGATACTTTGCGCCCATGGCAGCGTGAAAAAATGCTGGATATTGCCGCCGATTACCCCAAAATGGATGCGCAAAAACAACAGCGCGTGCAAAAACGCTTAAATAGCTGGAGCCGCATGACACCGTATGAACGCGAAAACGCGCGTAAACGTTATCAGCAATTTTATGCGCTAAGCCCAGAGAAAAAAGATGAAGTACGTAAAAAATGGGCCGATTACCAAAAGCTATCAGAAGTTGAGCGCCAAAAATTACGCAAAGATTCGCCAGAGTTAGAATATTCGCCTGATTTAGAGTAAGCAAAAGCACTGCTTATAAAGCCCGCATTTAAAATCGCGGGCTTTTTTCCGTGCTAAATCTTTACTAAACTTAAAAATTGAAATGAGCAAAATGCCTGAAAATTCCAGTAAAGCCAACATTATCCCAAACAGTAAAATCAGCTACTTCAAGCTATTAGCCGCTTGCGTGTATGAGTTACTGTTATTAATAGCCTTATGGTTTATTAGCGCATTGATTTTTGTGGCGTTGTTTGGCGATGCTACGCAATCGTATAAGCGCTTGTTTTTGCAGATTGTTTTATGGCTTGTGACAGGCATTTATTTTGTGTGGTGTTGGCACAAAAGCGGGCAAACTTTGGCTACACAAACATGGCGTATGCAGTTGGTGAATCAGGCTGGAAATGTGCTAAGTACCCAACAAGCCATGTTGCGCTATGTGCTGGCAAGCGTATCTGCCTGCGTTTTTGGTTTGGGTTTTTTGTGGGCTTTGGTGGATAAAAACCGTTTATATCTGCACGATAGAATGCTTAAAACGCGTTTTATTCCGCTTGAAAAAAAAGTTAAATAATCAGCGCCTTTCCACCAAAAACAGCAAGCTTAATCCTGCCAGTAAGAACAGAATAGTGGGAATAACCGCGCTCATTAACGGCGGCCAATCGTTTAATACGCCCAAATGAATAAAGACGCGATTCATAATTTGATACACCACGCCAAGCATTACACCAATAAAAATCTTAGTGCTAGTGCCGTCTGAACGCTGTTGCAAAAAGCCAAATGGCAAGGCCAAAATCACCATCACCATGCAGGCCAGCGGGTAAATCATTTTTGCCCACAGCGCCACTTGGTAACGCGTGGTTTTTTGTTTATTGGCACTTAAGTGATTGATAAATGAGTATAAATTCCATGCTGACATTTTCTCTGGCGCTACCAACAATACGTTGAGTAATTCTGGCCGAATTAGCGATTTCCAATTGGCTTCGCTAAACGTTTGCGTTTGAATATTGCTTTGCTGAATGACTTTTGCGTTATTAAATTTGGTTTGCGTTACCTGCGATAAACGCCAGCGTTCATTATCAAAATAGCCATTTTTGGCGTTACTAATGCTGCGCAATTTAAAGTCTTTATCAAATTCGTAGATGTGAATATTGAGCAAACTGGCGTCTGGCAGCACATTTTCCACATTGACAAAGCTTTTGCCATCTTTTACCCACAAGCCAGTTCTAAAATCTTGCGCAACCACCGAGTCGGTGGCTTTGATTCGCAATCGTTGCGCCATTTTTTCGCTGATTGGCGTGATTAATTCGCCCACTAAAAAAGTGATGATGGTAAATAAAAAGCCCACTTTAATCAGAGTCCAGCCAATATTAACCACCGAAATGCCGCTTACGCGCATCACTACTAGCTCTGAATTGCGCGCCAAAGTGCCAAGGCTATACATCATGCCGACTAACACAGCCACTGGTACCACTTCATAAATATGGCCAGGAATACTTAGCACAACAAACATCAGCATGGTGCTAATGCCGTAATCGCCACGGCCAAGCGTATCTAACTCTTGAATTAAATCGAAGAAGGAAAACAAAGCCAACAAACCCAGCATAATCATGACAATATTAATGCAGGTTTCTTGCCACAGGTAGCGGTTAAAAATATTCATGATGGTTACTTTTTGAGGCGTTTAGCCGACCAAAGCCTTGAGATAAACAAAGGCATAATCGGCAATAAATAAGTGCGACGGTAAAACAGATAAACAGCTAATAAAATAAAAAACGCATGCACTGGCCATAGCCCAACCATGCTGCTAAGCCGCCCCTGTGTTACCCAAGCTTGAAAAATGCTAAGAATATTGTTGTAGATAATATAGATAAGCAGCGCAAACATTAAGTTAAGGGAGCGGCCTGCGCGCGGGTCTACAAAGCTGAGTGGCACGGCCAATAAAACCAAAATAAGCGCAGAAATAGGAATCGCCAAGCGCCATTGCAACTCTGCCGCATCGGCCGGTGAGGCGCTATTTAACAGCGCTTGGGTTGGCGTTGCATTGGTGCTATTGGGTTCGCGCGCGACTTCTTTGGTTTCAATTCTAATTGCGTAGCGTTCAAATTCGGTAGTCGATACTTCGGCCGAATCGGGCTTGCCTTCATAGCGCCTGCCTTTTTGTAGCACAATAAAATTATCGCCATTTTCAGCTTTATCGCGGCTACCAGCAGAAGCCACAATGACGCCATTTTTTTGATGCTGGGTGGATTGCACAAAAATATTTTTAACCACTTTGCCTAGCTCATCAAAACTTTCGACAAAGTAAATGCGGTCGCCACCACTAGATTCTTTAAATACTCCGGGTGTGATGGATGCCAGTTCATCACGGCTTTTAAGTTGCATGCGGTAGTCTTCAACTTTTTGCGTGGCCCATGGCATGACCAAAAAGCTGAGTAAGGAAACCACAATGATCACAGGAATGGCAAAACTTAAAATAGGCCGAATCCATTTGTTAATGCTTAAGCCAGAGCTAAACCAAACCGCCATTTCAGAATCGCGATGCCAGCGCGTTAAGGTCAGTAAAACGCTAAG